>CADBMV010000091.1 GCA_902795865.1 uncultured Erysipelotrichaceae bacterium
AGAAAGTTTTATGAAACACAAAGCTTCTTTAATGAAGTTGAAAATATTGAAATTGATTATCCTGTTTCAAAAGTTTGTATGGTATATGATTATGATTCTAAATCATCAATGTCTATACAAAGACAATCAGATGCTTTTAATTATGAAAAAGAATGTCAAAAGTTATATAGACAACTATACATCAGAAATATGAATTGTGACATTATTAATTCTGATTGCGATTTTTCTAAATATGAACTTGTGATAATTCCATATATGATAATCATGTCTGATGAATTTAAAGAAAGATTAAAAAAATATGTGTATGATGGAGGAAAAGTGTTGTTTACTCCAAGATGTGCATATAAAGATATTGATAATAATTTAGTGCTCGGAAAAAGATTACCAGTAGACCTTCAAGATCTTACAGGTGTTGTGATTGAAGAAAATAACTCTTTATTAATGAATCAATCATGCGAAGTTAAATATAATGGTTTAACAGGACAAGGCTTTGTGTTTGAAGAACTACTTAAAACTGTAGGGGCTAAATCATTAGTTGATTATATTAATAACGATTTTGGGGACTTCATAGCAGTAAGTGTTAATGATTATGGTAAAGGTAAGTCTTATTATATGGGTACATCATTAGATGAAACCATACTTAATAGCTTGTTTGATGAAATATTAAAGAATAATTAAACGATAAAAATTAATTAGAACAAAACATAAAGGTATAGTTTTTGCATCATCCTTTTTATCGATGTATATAAAATATAATATAATTAACTCAAGGAGATTTTTGTTATGTTTAAAGATATTAAAGAAGTAAAAGCTTATATTAAAAAGAATAATATTGAATTTGTGGATTTTAAATTGGTAGATCTTAAAGGTAGATTTAGGCATTTAAGTATACCTGCCAAGAATTTAAATGAAAAAACAATGAAAGATGGCATTGGCTTTGATGCTTCAAATTATGGTTATGCATCTGTAGAAAAATCAGATATGGTTTTCTATCCAGATTTAGCTAGTGCAATATTAGATCCATTTACGTCTAACACACTTACAATGATGGCTAATGTCTATGTGATTAAACAAGATGAAAATATTCCGTTTAATCAATATCCTAGAAATGTTATTGCTGCAGCAAAGAAATATATGAAAAATAGTAAGATTGCTGATGAAATGGTAGTAGCACCTGAGTATGAGTTTTCTATTTTTGATTCTATGGCATATAGTGTTAAAGCAGATAATGTGTCTGTAAGACTATTCGCAGAAGAATCAGAATGGTCTAGTGATGATGAATATTCTAGTGGCTATCATACATTAAGTAAGGGTGGATATCATATTGATATGCCAAGCGATATTAATTTTGATTTAAGAAATCAAATGTGTCAGATGATGGAACAATATGGTATCGAAGTTAAATATCATCATCATGAAGTAGGTGGCAGTGGACAGATGGAAATAGAAGTAGAATTGTCTGATGTCGCAAAGCTTGCGGATGATACAATGAATGCTAAATATATTATTAAAAATGTTGCAGTAGAAAATGGTGTAACTGCAACTTTAATGCCTAAACCAATATATGGAGAAGCTGGCAATGGTATGCATGTACATATGCAATTAAGAAAGAAAGGTAAAAATGTTTTCTATAAGAAGGGTACTTATGCAAATCTTTCTAAAGAAGCAATGTATTTTATAGGTGGCCTATTAAAACACATTAATTCATTATGTGCATTCACTAATCCCACAACAAACTCTTATAAAAGATTAGTTCCAGGTTTTGAGGCGCCTGTAACTGTAGGATATGCAAGCGCTAATAGAAGTGCGGTTATTAGAATTCCTTCATATGCTAAATCTGAAGATACAGTTAGATTTGAACTTAGAAATCCTGATGCCATGGCTAATCCTTATTTAGCTTTTGCCGCTATTCTAATGGCAGGTATTGATGGTATAAAGAATAAGATAGATCCTGCAAATCACAATTGGGGTCCATTTGACTTCAATCTATATAAATTAGCTGAAGAAGAAAAAGCAAAGCTTGAACATCTTCCTGGAAGTTTAAATGAAGCAATAGAAGCACTAAGAAAAGATAATGACTACTTACTACAAGGTAATGTCTTTTCTAAAGAGCTAATCGAGAATTGGATTAATGCAATATCAAAAGATGCAGATGAAATAAACAAAATTCCTCATCCTGCAGAATTTAAGTATTATTATGATTTATAAGGAGAATTTATATGGAACGTCCTAAATTTCCTAAACGTGCAGTTGTAACTGGCGGTATGCCTTATGGCAATAAAACACTACATTTTGGACATGTGGGTGGTATGTATGTTCATGCGGATGTCTTCGCTAGATTTTTAAGAGATCGCATTGGTAAGGATAATGTAATCTTTGTTTCTGGTACGGATTGTTATGGCTCACCAATTGCTGAAGGATATCGTAAAAAAGTAGAAGAAGGTTTTAAAGGAACTATTGAAGATTATGTAATGGAGAATCATAATGCTCAAGAAAAAACTTTAAAAGATTATGAAATTTCTTTAGATCTTTTTGGTGCCTCAGGTTTACTAGATACAAAAGATATTCATCAAGAATATTCAAATGAATTTATCACTAATTTATATAAGAATGGATGGTTAGAAAAACTAACTACTAAGCAATTCTATGATACAAAATATCAATGCTTCTTAAATGGAAGACAAGTTATAGGAAAGTGTCCTATTGAAAACTGTCAATCAGAAAAAGCTTATGCAGATGAATGTGATTTAGGACATCAATATATGCCTGAAGAATTAATTGATCCTAAATCTACCTTATCAAATGAAACTCCAGAAATGAAAGATGTAGGTAACTGGTATTTTAAACTTACTGAGTTTAGTTCTTTATTAAAAGAATATGTAGCTGATATAAAAACTAAGCCTTATGTAAGAAAAATAGTTGCGGAAACTATGGAAGAATCTTTAGGCGAACCTGTTATTTATATTCAAGAGAAGTTCTTAGATAAATATTTGAAGATTGAAGATCAATTACCTAAACATAGTAATTCTGATTTAGAAAACATTAAACATAGTTTTATTGTGAAATTTGATAAATTAGCTGATAGAGAAAAAGCTTGTCCAATATTAACTAATAATGAAATAAGATATCGTACAGGTAAGACTTTAGTACCTTTAAGACTTACAGGTAATATTGAATGGGGTGTAAAAGCACCAAAGTTAAATCAAGATGATGAAGATTTGACTATATGGGTATGGCCTGAAAGTTTATGGGCTCCAATATCTTTTTCTAAAGCATTATTTAAAAGACGTGGTAAAGATGAAGATGAATGGAAGAAATATTGGTGTGATAGTCAAGCAATGGTTTATCAATTTATAGGTCAAGATAATATTTATTTCTATGGTGTTGCACAAATGCCTTTATGGATGGCACAGCAAGGCAAAGATAGTCTTACAATTCATCCTAATGATGGAGATTTACAATTAACTACTTTAGTAGCTAATCATCATATCTTATTCTTAGATAAAAAAGCATCATCATCAGGTGAAATAAAACCACCTATGGCAGCTGATTTATTAAACTACTATACTGCTGAACAACTAAGAGCTCATTTCTTATCTTTAGCTTTAGGTAATAAATCAGTAAGTTTCATGCCTCAACCATTAAATCCTAGCGCTAATAATAATGAACCTGATCCAGTATTAGCTCAAGGTAATTTATATACTAATGTTTTGAATAGACTTGCAAGAGGATGCTTCTATACAACTCAAAAATATTTTGATGGTATACTTCCTTATGGTGAAGTATCTGAAGAAGTTTTAAGCCAAGCAGAAAAAACAATTCTAAATTATGAAAATCATATGTATCGTTTTGAACTACATCAAATTATCAATGATTTAGATTCATATATTAGAAACGCATCTAAATATTGGGCTAAAAATTCTAAAGAAGAAGCTAATATTAAACAAACGCTAGTTGATGCTTTCTATATGCTTAAGGTTTGTAGTGTTTTATCTCATCCAGTAGTACCTACGGGATGTGAAAAAATATGCGAGTATTTAAATGTTGATAAAGATAAGTTCTTCTCATGGGATAATACATTCTCTAGTATTTATGATTTAGTAGATGATAAGCAAAATCATCAATTAAAACAACTTAAAGAAAAAGAAGACTTCTTTGTGAAACATCCTAGTCAATTTAAAAATGAATAGAAGATTTAATATATATTTATACTATTTCTTACAATTAACCTGGGGTATTATTCAAAATATCTTAGGTTTTTTAATTTATGGATTTTTATTAATTAAAAATCCTAGAAGAAAAAAAGGTAACTTCTTTGGTGCAAAAGTTTTATCTTGGAGTCTTAAAGAATCTGCAGGTATCGGAATGTTTATATTTTTAGAAGATAGAAATGATGATTATTTAACACCTATAGTCGTTCATGAATATGGACATACTATTCAATCGTGTATATTAGGACCGTTATATTTATTTGTGGTAGGCATTCCTTCTTTTCTATGGGCTCACAATAAAAAGTTAATCAAAAGTAGACAAAAAGGGATATATAAATATAGTTCTTTCTATACTGAAAAATGGGCTAATTATTTAGGAAAGAAGTATACAGGTTTAGAGTCAATAAGATATTAAAACTTGCATAGGGTCTTAAAATACCCTATAATGTAAGTGTATGAATATTCAGGATTTATTAAATAATAAGAAACTTAATCAATACACTCTTTCTAAAAAGAGTGGTATGCCTTTGAGCACTGTAAAAAAAATAGTTTCTGGAAAACACAAAATCGAAAATTGTTCTGGAAAGACATTATTAGCCATTTCAAAAGCTTTAGATTGCAGCATAGAAGATTTATTAAATGTATCTTTTGAACCTTTGTCGCAATCTATAAATGATTTTACAAATAAAGATGAATATTACAAAACAATGATAGGTAATAGAAAAAATGTTGTCCTTGCCAAAGAGAGCGCATCTGATTATTTGCATTTAAGCAATCAGAATCTTGATGAAAAAATATATGTATATAGTTCTAGTGACCTACCAAAACCATTTGTTGTAAAAAAAGTAAATAATTTTGCATGTATAGAATATGAGAAGATAGATGGACTTTTAGTTACTAGCACAAACCAAACTATAAATGATCTCTTACAAGATGAAGAAAGCAATGCTCAGACAATATATGAATCATTAGCAAATTATTATTTTAATAATAATGAATCATATGATGGACTAAAAATTGATAAAGTCAACGAAAGTCAATTTGAATACTATGCAAATGAAGCAAAGCATTATTATGATGAGGATTAGATATGGAAAGTTTTGAAGATATTGCATATAGAATAATGGAACTATTAAGCAATTCAAAATTACCTCTAGTCTTCAAAGGTGCATTAGTTTTAAAAGCTGCTAGAGATAATTCTTCCATTGATAGATTAACATACGATATAGACTGTGACTGGATAGGAGATCCGCCAAGTACTAAAGAGATTGAAAATCTGTTTAATAGTATAATGCTGATGGCAAAAGAAGAAATAGTTTTTGAAACTACTAGAGAATATATTGTTGGTTTGCGTTCGGCAGGTTTTAATATTTATAGAAACAATAAATTTTTTACAAAAATGGATTTGAGTATATCTAAAGTTATTTCTTCTAACAAATATTATTATGCTCAAGCAGAGTTTACTGGGTATTCATTAGAAAATATAATATGTGATAAAACTTTAGTACTATCAACAGAAAAGATTTTTAGAAGAATAAAAGATCTTGTTGATATTTATACAATTCTATTAACAAAAAATATAACAAAAGAAAAAATTCTTAGATTAGCAAAAAATAAAAATAGAGAATTTGGAAGTTTTGACGCTTTTATTAACAAAAAAGATGATTTAAGACATGCATACGAATTGCTGAAGGGAGTTATAAATAAACCAGATTTTGATGAAGTATATGAAATGGTAAATAAATATGTTGTTGGAATGACTAATGAAAATAAAAACATAGTATGGAATCACAAAAAGCAAAAATGGATATAAAAAAATCAAGGAGTTTATAACTCCTTGATATTATAATTTAGAATATTCAATTGCAATCTGTGATGCAACTTTAGCATTATTGTAAGCTAGTTGTAGATTGCTTGCTAGAGAATCACCACCTGTTAAATCTTTAATTGTTGCAAGTAAGAAAGGAGTAGTAGCTTTGCCATGTATTCCTTTTTCTTTTGCCATTTGTACAGCTTTATCTATAGCACCATTAATATAATCTTTATCCATAGAATATTCTTTTGGAATAGGGTTACCTACAATAAATCCACCTTTTAAACCTAGATCCCATTTTGTTTTCATAATCTTTGCTACTTGCTTAGCATCTTTAGCATTATAATCAACATTGAATCCTGAATCATCACAATAGAAAGCAGGGAACTTATCTGTATTAAATCCTAATACTGGTACGCCAAATGTTTCAAGATATTCTAAAGTTAAACCAATATCTAATATTGATTTACAACCAGCAGAAACAACACATACATTAGTATTTGCAAGTTCTTGTAGATCTGCAGAAATATCCATTGTTTCTTGAGCGTATCTGTGTACACCACCAATACCACCAGTAGCAAATACTCTAATACCAGCCATATCAGCAATCATCATCGTTGTAGCGACAGTAGTAGCAGCAACTTGATTTGTTGCTAGATATACAGCTACATCTCTTCTAGATGCCTTGGCAATATTTTCACCTTTACACATCAGTTCTAATTCTTGGGCATTTAAACCAACTTTTAATTGTCCATTGATTATTGCGGTTGTTGCAGGAATAGCTCCTTCACCTCTAATAATCTCTTCTACCTTATGTGCAAACTCTAAGTTTTCAGGATAAGGCATACCATGAGATAAAATTGTTGATTCTAAAGCTACTACAGGTTTTCCTTCATCTAAAGCTTGTTTAATTTCAGGGGTAATTGATAAGTAATCTTGATAGGTCATTTTCTTTTGTTCTCCTTTAATATTTCTTCAATTAGTTCTATCGACATTTCTTTATTTATCGTATTTTCACTTCTTATAGCTGCTATACCACAAGCTAATCCATAATCTAATGTTTTGTTTAATTCGAATTCATTCATAAAGCCATAGATTATTCCTGCCATTAAAGCATCACCAGCACCAGAAGCATTTATAACATGTTTTTCTTCTTTTAGTTTTCTAAAAACGACATTAGTATCATCCATATATATAATACCTTTATTAGCTAAAGATACTACTACTTTTTTTAATCCTTTTGATATTAATGATTTACCAGCCTGAATTATATCATCATCGTTATTAACTCTCATACCTGATAAACTTTCCAATTCTGTTTTATTAGGTTTAATCAATTCAAAATTAGAAATATATGGTTTTATCTTTAATACATAATTATCTGATATCGGATCAACATAAATAGGTGTTTTATCTTTACATATTTTTATAATTTCTTTTATTGTTTCATCATTTAATGATGGATCTAATATGACAATTCTTGCATTCTCAATGACATTTCTTTTTTCTCTAATAAACTTTTCATTTAAATTTTCTAATAACGACATATCACAAAGCGCTAAATACATATCATTGTTTTCATCCATGACCTGCATAAAAACACCAGATGATTTATTAGGAATGAATAAACTATCATTTATATCGATATTGTTTTTTATACAATCATCAATCATCATCTTTCCATATGTATCATCACTATATGCGGTTATTAGTTTTCCATTTCCAGAAAGTAATGCATAGTTGCAGATAATATTTCTAGAAACTCCTCCGATTGAACTATTAATTAGAGCTGGATGATCATAATGTGTTTTAATTTTAATTTTAGATTTACCATAAATATCTACATTACATGCACCTATAGCTAAAACATAATCATCATTATTTAAAAGATAACCCTTTCCTAATAAATAACCTTTTTTAATAAGTGATGAAACATGCACAGCTACAGTGCCTCTAGAAATATTTAAAAGTTTTCCTATTTGAGCTTGATCAATTGTAGGATTATTCTTAATAATTTCTAATACTTGTTTTTCTTTATCTGTCATAATCTTTAGTTATATAAACACTTGTTTATATAATTATCATAACACAGATGATGGTATTGATTTAGATATATTAGATGTAGATACTGGTTCAGATGATGCATGTGCGATAATGCTGGTATACTTAAATCCAGATATTGATTTAGTTGCAGTATGTAGTGTATCTGGTAATCAATCTATTGAAAACACTACAGAAAACGCATTAAGAATTAAAGAATTATTAAATGCAAGTTTTCCTGAAAGAACAAGTCACTCGCTTCTTAATATAGGGACGTTTGCTATAATAAAATTGTAATCTTGATACGTAGAAAAAAGGGGGGAGTCTATGTGCACAAGTATTAGATTTAGCGACAACAACGGCAATATGTTTTTTGGAAGAAACCTTGATTGGTCCGTTGGGTACGGACAGGAGGTTATAACAACACCGAGAGGGTACTCGCTTGACTCTGCATTTATGGGACAGATACTGAGCGAATATGCACTTATCGGTATGGGCATAGTTGAAAAGGGAGTTCCGCTGTATTTTGATTG
>CADBMV010000092.1 GCA_902795865.1 uncultured Erysipelotrichaceae bacterium
AACGACGATTAATTTTTTTATCGGTACAGCTAAACATGATGCTAATGAAGATGATGTTATAAAAGGTGAATCAAAACTAAAAACAATTGAAAAATTAATAGATTATTTAAGATCAATGGGTAAAGAAATTGATGTAATATATTATTGATGAATATTTATTATGAAGGAGTACAAATGTATAAGATTGTTTCTAAAAAACCTTTAAATGCTACAGTGACACAAATGGAAATTGATGCTCCACTTGTAGCTAAGAAAGCAAAACCAGGACAGTTTGTCATTTTAAGAGTTGATGAAGAAGGTGAAAGAATTCCTTTGACTGTTGCTGGTACTAATCCTGAAAAGGGCACTGTTAAAATTATCTTTCAAATAGTTGGTGCTACAACAGAAAGATTAAATCATAAGAATGAAGGTGAATTTTTACAGGATTTTGTTGGTCCTTTAGGTGTGGCAACACATACTGAAGGTATTAAGAAAGTTTGTATTGTTGGTGGTGGAGTTGGTTGTGCCATCGCTATGCCAGTTGCTCAAGAATTTCATCGCTTAGGTGCTGATGTTACAAGTATCATTGGTTTTAGAAGTAAAGATATTGTAATTCTTGAAGAAGAATTTAATGAATGTTCTAATAAAATGGTTTTAATGTGTGATGATGGATCTTATGGTAGACAAGGTAATGTAACTCTTCCTTTAAAAGAAATGTTAGAGGCTGGAGAAAAATTTGATCAAATCATTACTATTGGACCTTTAATTATGATGAAATTTGTTGTTGAAACTGCTAAACCATTTAATATACCAGTTAGTGTTTCTATGAATCCTATTATGATTGATGGAACAGGAATGTGTGGTTGTTGTAGATTAACTTTACATCAAGATGGTAAAAATGTTACTAAATTTGCTTGTGTTGATGGACCTGATTTTAATGGTTATGAAGTTGATTTTGATGAAGCAATGTCTAGAAATAGAATGTATATGGATTTTGAAAGACATGCTTATGAAGAAACATGTAATTTATTTAAGGGGGTTGAATAAGTATGGCTATAATTCCTAATAAACATGAAATGCCTGTTCAAGATCCTAAAGTTAGGGCACATAATTTTAATGAAGTTGCTTTGGGTTATACAGCTGAGATTGCTATTGAAGAAGCAAATAGATGTTTGAATTGTAAAAATAGACCATGTGTAGCTGGTTGCCCTGTTAATATCCATATACCTGAATTCATAGCTCAAGTAAAAGAAGGAAACTTTGAGGAAGCTTATAAAATTATCAATCAAAATTCTTCTTTACCAGCAGTATGTGGTAGAGTATGTCCACAAGAATCACAATGTGAAAAAGTATGTACTGTTGGTATAAGATTTGAACCTGTAGGTATTGGTAGACTTGAAAGATTTGTTGCAGATTATCATAACGATAATAGTAAAGAGCTTGCTGAAATTCCTGAATCAAATGGTCATAAAGTAGCTATTGTTGGCTCTGGCCCATCAGGATTAACTTGTGCAGGTGATTTAGCTAAAAAAGGATATAAAGTAACTGTTTATGAAGCTTTACATACAGCGGGTGGTGTATTAGTTTATGGTATTCCTGAGTTTAGATTACCTAAAAAGATTGTTGCTAAAGAAGTTGAAACTTTAAAACAATTAGGTGTTGATATTGAGACAAATGTTGTAATAGGTAGAACTCTTACAATTGATGAATTATTTGATATGGGTTTTGAAGCTGTCTTTGTGGGCTCTGGTGCAGGACTTCCTAATTTTATGAATATTCCTGGTGAATCTTTAAAAGGAGTATATTCAGCCAATGAATTTCTTACAAGATCAAATTTAATGAAATCATATTTAGATGATCCTGTTACACCAATTATGAAAGGTGGAAAGGTAGCAGTAGTAGGTGGTGGCAATGTTGCGATGGATGCTGCAAGAACTGCTTTAAGACTTGGTGCAGAAAAAGTTTATATTGTGTATCGTAGATCGTTAGAAGAACTTCCTGCAAGAAAAGAAGAAGTTGAACACGCCATGGAAGAAGGAATTGAATTCTTGTTATTACACAATCCTTTAGAAATACTTGGTTATAATAATGAAGAAGATCCAAAAGATCCTAAGAATGGATTTGTTAAAGGAATGAAATGTATTAAGATGGAACTTGGTGAACCAGATGCCTCTGGTAGAAGAAGACCAGTACCTATTGAAGGTTCTGAATTTGAAATTGCTGTTGATACAGTTATTATGTCAATTGGTACTTCTCCTAATCCTTTAATCAAAGATACAACTAAAGGTTTAGAAGTTAATTCACATGGTGGCATTATTGTTAATGAAGATGGTTTAACTTCAAGAGAGAATGTTTACGCAGGTGGAGATGCGGTTACTGGTGCTGCAACTGTAATATCAGCAATGGGCGCTGGTAAACTAGCCGCAAAATCAATTGATGAATATTTAAGTAAAAGATAATTATGAAATTATATGTATGTGCAAATGGTTATAATGAAACTCAGATTAAACAAGCACTTGAGTGTGTAGATGTTTTAAAAAAACTTAATCATGAGTGTTCAATAAATGAAAATCCTAAGCTTTCATATCATAATTTTGATCCTCAAGATTGTGATTTAATAGTATCTTTAGGAGGAGATGGAGCTTTACTTAGAGCTAGTAAAGTTGCCTTAGAATATGATAAACCATTAATTGGAATTAATGCAGGAAGACTTGGATATCTATGCGCATTAAGTATAGAAGAAGTTGAAAAGTTTAATGAAATATTAGATAGTTGCATATTAGAAAATAGAAGTATCTTAAAACTTACTTACAACAATAATGAATATTTAGGTGTAAATGATATCATGATTGGTAAAACTAATTTTGGTAAGACTGTAGATTTAAATGTTTATCATGATGAAATGTTATTAATGAAAGTTAGAGGAGATGGTTTACTCATTAGTACACCTACAGGTTCAACTGCTTATAATGCTTCTGCGGGAGGACCTTTACTTGATAAAGAAAGTGATACTTTTGTGATTACACCAATTTGTTCACATGATACACGTCCATATGTAATAGCAGATAATAAAAAAATAAACATTAAACTTAATCATGATGATGCAGGAATATATGTTGATGGCGAATATATTGATAAATGTCATGATGCTGTACTAGTAAGTAAGGCCAATAATCAATTAAAACTTTATTGTAGAAAATAACAGTTAGCAATTAGCTAACTGTTTTCTTTAATACATCAAATGTTTCATCTGATATAACATGTTCAATCTTACATGCATCATCTTCGGCAATTTGTTCATCGATTCCTAAACTAATGAAAAATTTTGTGAGAACTTGGTGTCTTTCATAAATCTTATGAGCTATTTCACAACCTTTTTCAGTTAAAGAAATGTTTCCTTCTTCATCAATGTTGATATAGCTTTCAGCTTTTAAATTTTTCATAGCTCTAGAAACAGAAGGTTTTGAAAAATTCATATGTTTGGCAATATCTATCGCCCTAACATTTTTCTTTTCATTTGATAGTATAAGGATTGTTTCCATATACATTTCTGCGGATTCTTGTATAGTCATACATTAATTTTAATAAATAATTGACAAGTTAGCAACAACTAACTACAATAATAATAGTTAGGTATAACTAACTTAGGAGATTATTATATGTTGCCATTAACTTATGCATCAATTAACGAAGAAAATGTAATTAAAAAAATAGGTGGTAAGCCTGAGATGAAAAAGCATCTTGAGGACATGGGTTTTGTAGTGGGTGCAGTAATTAGAGTTGTATCTTCTATTGATGGCAATATGATTGTAAACATTAAGGACACTAAGGTTGCTTTAAATGAACAATTAGCTTCTAAGATTATGGTTTAGAAAGGGAGATATATGAAGACACTAAAAGATGTAGCTATTGGTGAAACTTGCGTTGTAAAAAAACTTCATGGCGAAGGTGCTGTGAAAAGAAGAATTATGGACATGGGTGTAACTAAGAATGTGGAAATTTATGTTAGAAAGGTTGCTCCACTTGGAGATCCAATTGAAGTGACAGTACGTGGTTATGAATTATCAATTCGTAAACAAGATGCACAAATGGTGGAAGTTGTAGAGTAATTGAAAGGGGAAATATTATGAGTATTAGAATTGCTTTAGCTGGTAATCCAAATAGTGGTAAGACAACTCTTTTTAATGCTTTAACAGGTTCTAACCAATATGTGGGTAACTGGCCAGGAGTTACAGTAGAAAAAAAAGAAGGTAAACTAAAAGGCTATGATGATGTTGTCGTTACTGATTTACCTGGTATTTATTCTTTGTCTCCATATACATTAGAAGAAGTAGTTGCAAGAAACTATTTAATTAGTGAAAGACCTGATGCAATATTAAATATTGTTGATGGAACAAATTTAGAAAGAAATCTATATTTAACAACACAATTAACAGAATTAGGTATTCCTGTTGTTGTGGCAATAAATATGATGGATTTAGTTACAAAAAATGGTGACTCTATTGATTTAGAAATGCTATCTAAAGAAATGGGAGTTAAGATTGTTGATATATCAGCATTAAAAGGTACTAATGTTGATTTAGCAGCAAAAGCAGCAGTTGAAGCTGCAAAGGGTACTAAGACTATTCCAACTCATACTTTCTCTGGTACTGTTGAACATGTTTTGGCACATATTGAAGAAGCATGTATTCATTCAATGCCTGAGGAACAACAACGTTGGTATGCAATTAAGATTTTTGAAAGAGATGAAAAAGTCTTAGAATCATTAAAGCTTCCAAAAGAAACTTTAGAACACGTTGAAAAAGATATTAAACAAGTTGAAGAAGAATTAGATGATGATGCTGAAAGTATTATTACTAATGAAAGATATATTTATATTGGAAATCTATTAAAAGGTATCTATAAGAAAAGAAATACAGGTAATTTAACTAGTTCTGATAAAATAGATAAAATTGTAACTAATAGAATATTAGGTTTACCAATATTTGCAGCTATCATGACATTTGTCTATTGGCTAGCAATGGGTCCTTTTGGAACATTCCTAACCGATTGGGCTAATGATGATTTTGGTGGTTGGTTAACTGGATTAGCTGAAAACTTTATGAATTCAATTGGCGCAGCTGATTGGCTTACATCTTTAGTATCAGAAGGTATTGTAGGTGGTGTAAGTGCTGTACTTGGTTTTGTGCCACAGATGTTAGTGCTATTCTTAATGCTATGTATCTTAGAAGATATTGGTTATATGTCTAGAGTTGCATTTATAATGGACAGAATCTTTAGAAGATTTGGTTTATCAGGAAAATCATTCATTCCAATGCTTATTGGTTCTGGATGTGGTGTTCCTGCTGTTATGGCAACTAGAACTATTGAAAATGAACGTGATCGTCGTATGACAATCATGACAACTTGTTTTATTCCATGTGGTGCTAAACTTCCTATTATAGGTTTAATTGCAGGTGCAATATTCAATAACGCATGGTGGGTATCAGCTTCAGCATACTTCCTAGGTGTATTATCAATTATTGTTTCTGGCATTATGCTTAAAAAGACTAAGATGTTTGCAGGAGATCCAGCTCCGTTTGTTATGGAACTTCCTGCATACCATGTTCCTTCTATTACAAACGTATTAAGAGGAACTTGGGAAAGAGGTTGGAGTTTTATTAAACGTGCTGGTAGTGTAATCGTGCTTTCTTCAGTAGTAATTTGGGTATTAAATTCATTATCATTTGAAGGAGGTTTGCACTATTTAGGTGAAGATGGTGAAGGCGCAAGTATTTTAGAAAATATTGGTAATTTATTTGCTTGGATATTTGCTCCACTTGGTTTTGGTACATGGCAAGCAACTGTAGCAACTATATTAGGATTAGTTGCAAAAGAAGATGTTGTAGGAACTATTGGTACTTTAATTTCTATGGAAGATCTTCCTGATTTAGTAGAAGAAGGAAGCAATATCATGGGTGTACTTGATGTCTTCTTTAAAGGAAGTGTCATTGCTGGATATTCATTTATGGTATTTAACTTACTATGTGCTCCTTGTTTTGCAGCAATGGGTGCAATTAAACGTGAAATGAATAACGCAAAATGGACTATGATCGCTATTGGCTATATGACATTATTTGCTTATGCAGTAGCACTAATAATTTATCAAATAGGTTCAGCAATTAATGGTAATGTTAATATCTTAGGCTTAATTGTTGCTATAGCTTTATTAGGATTTATGGCATATATGTTATTTAAACCATATAAAGAATCTGAAAAATTAACACAAGAGGTAAAAGTATAAAATGATTATTAATTGGTTAAATGAAAATCTAGTAAATATTCTTATAGTATTAGCTATTAGTGCTTTGTTATATGCTTGCATTAGAAGTTTAGCCAATAATTCAAAATCAGGAAATAGTTGTGGATGTGGTAAATCCTGTTCGTCATGTAATTTGTGTTCCCCTAATTTTAAAGAGAAATTATATCAGAATGTGAAAGGAAGTTAACTACTTCCTTTCATTTTGATGTTAAAATATTGTTTGGCGAAGCATTAATGTCAAAATAGTAAAGTTACAAATAATTATTAATTGTATGTGGTGGGAGAGAATATGAAACTAACAGCAAATCAGATTAGGTACTTACTTGTGATTAGAAAACTAAATGAGACAAAGCATGTTATAAAAAGCGTAGATATCGCTTCACAGCTAGACTATTCACGCGCTAGTATACATAAGATGTTGAAATTTTTAAAGAAAGAATCTTATGTTAAACAAGAACCATATGGCGATGTATCAATTACTCGTAAAGGTTTAAAACTAGCAGATGACTATAACAAGAAATATAACTTAATTAAAAACAAACTCAAATCAATAGTTGATATTGAAGGTGATTATGATTTAGCAGTTTGTTGTGTTTTGGAGAAAATGTAAAAATGATTACTACTATTGTAAAAATTGATGGCATGATGTGTGATATGTGTGAAGCACATGTCAACAGTGCTATTAGAAAAAACTTTGATGTCAAAAAAGTTAAAGCAAACAGAAAGAAAAAACAAGCTTTAATAGAAAGTGATGATATTCTAGATCAAAATAAACTTAAACAAGTTATTGAAGAATTAGGATATGATTATTTAGGTGTTGAATAATAAATATGAGCAATCGCAATGATTGCTCATATTATATTAATTTATCTTTTATAGTTTTTCGCAATTTCAAACATTTTTGGATCTACATGGCAATAACCAGTAGGATTTTTAATTAAATAATCTTGATGATATTCTTCAGCAATTGTGAAATTATCTAATGGTAATAGTTCTGTAACAATTGGCTTATCATATTTTTTAGATAATTCTAATAATGAATCTTTAATGATATCTATATCATTAGAATCTATATAATATATTCCTGTTCGATATTGATGTCCTATATCATGTCCTTGTCTATCGATGATAGTAGGATCTATTATCATATAAAACAAGTTTAATATTTCTTTTAAAGAAACGATATTTTCATCATATGTAATTTCTACTGTTTCTGATGCGAGTGATTTGTGTTGTTTTAAGTCTTCATATGTTGGATTATCAATATCACTATTCGCATAACCAACAGTTGTATTTACTACACCATTTATTAATGATAAGAAGTGTTCCACTCCCCAGAAACATCCGCCTGCTAAATATATTTTTTTCATTTTGAATACCTCAGAATAATTCTAACAGAATTATTAGAAGAGTAATTAGATTACACATCTAGATAAAAGATTATAAAATATAGATATGGATAGATACACTTTATATTATTTATTAACGTTTATAGCCTTCATAGCTACATTTGGTGCACAAATGTATATTCGTCATATTTATAGTAAATATTCAAAAATAGATTGTGTAAATATGATGAATGGTGCTAGTGTTGCCTCTAAGATATTAATGTCTAATAACTTAAGAGTTAATGTGAATAGGGCTAATGGTTATTTATCAGATCATTATGATCCAATAAACAAGATGGTTACATTATCTGAATACAATTATTCTAATTCTAGTATTTCAGCTGTATCTGTAAGTGCACATGAATGTGGTCATGCATTACAAGATGAAAGTGGCTATACATTCTTAAAAATTAGATCAATGATGTTTCCAATTGTAAGGTTTTCTTCTTACACAGGTTATATAGCGATTAGTGCTGGTTTAATGTTTTCAGTATTAAATTTAGTATTAGTTGGTATTTTGTTAGAAATGATAATTTTATTATTTCAAGTTATAACTTTACCAGTTGAATTTGATGCGAGTTCTAGAGCTTTAAAACAGCTTGAAGTAAATAATATTTTGAACGAAGAAGAACTTAAGGATGCAAGAAAAGTATTAACTGCTGCAGCTTTGACTTATGTTGCAGGGGTAGCATCAACTTTAATAGAAATATTAAGATTATTATTAATAATTAGTACTAGAAGTTCTAGGAGAAGAGATTAATGAGTAATTATGATCTGATGATTAAACAAGTAGAATCATTAGCTGAAGCTAGTAGAAACTATCTTCCTTTAATGTCTAATATTAGTGCTTTATTATTTGAAAGTTTAAAAGATATTAATTGGGCTGGTTTTTATTTAGTTAATAATGAAAATTTATTATTAGGACCATTTCAAGGAAAAGTTGCATGTGTAAATATTGAAAATGGTAAAGGTGTATGTGGTACAGCTCTATTAAAAGATGAAACTATAGTAGTAGATAATGTGCATGAATTTGAAGGACATATTGCGTGTGATAGTGCATCAAACTCAGAAATTGTAATACCGATACACCACAACAACAAAGTAATTGCACTGCTAGATATTGATTCTCCTGTATTTAATAGATTTACTAACGAAGATAAAATAGGTTTAGAAAATTTAGTTAAAAAATTAGAAGAACTAATTGAAATATAAACAATAAAAAATAATTATTCCATGACGTTTACATAAGTAAACGCTTTTTTATTATAGCTAGTAAAATAGGGTAGTATTATATAAAAACAATTATGCTACAATGAATTTAACAGATAGTTAAGTTCATTTTTATATTTATAATAATTATTTTTAAGGAGACCTTTATGAGCGATACTGTTTATAAGAAACTGACTTTGCTACATTCAAATGACATGCATGGTGATTTTTTTGCTGAAAAAGTTGATGATACGTTGACTGGTGGAGTTTCTATGCTATCAGGTTATTTAACAAAATGTAGAAATGCAGATCCTAATGTTTTGTATGTAATTGCAGGAGATATGTTTAGAGGTTCTGTATTAGATAGTGAATTTAGAGGTCTATCAACTATTGAAATAATCAATCACTTAGCTCCTGATGTAGTAACTTTAGGAAATCATGAAACTGATTATGGAGTTGCGCATTTATTGTTTTTAGAGAAGATGGCAACTTTTCCTATAGTTAATGCCAACTTATATATTAAGAGTAATAACACTAGATTATTTAAGCCATATCACATAGTTGAAATAGATGGTATGAAGATTTTATTTATTGGTATTTTAACTGAAGAAGTTATAGCACAAACCAAAGGAGAAAGTTTTATTGGATCTTATATTGGTATTGAAGATGCAGCTATAGAAATAGGTAAAATATGTAATGCATATAATACTATTGATATTGATTTAACAGTGGTATTAACTCATATAGGCTTTGAAGAAGATAAGAAGTTAGCTAAATTATTAGATCCTTCTTGGGGAGTTGATTTAATTATTGGTGGACATTCTCATACATTCCTAGAAGAAGCTGAAGTAGTAAATGATATTGTAATTACTCAGGCTGGAACAGGTACTGATCAGATTGGTAGATTTGATATTTTAGTTGATACTACAAACAATAAAATATCTTCTTATAAATGGAGTGCAGTTCCTATTGAAGAAGATACATGTCCAAAGGATTCTAGAATTAGAAGTTTAATTAATTCAATTAAAGAAAAAACAGATTTAAAATATGCGAAGATTGTCGCAAACTTTGACTATGAATTAACTCATCCTGATAGATGGAGACAAACAGAGTTAGGTGGAGTGTTTGCGGATGCGATGAAAGAGTCATTGGGTGTTGATGTATATTTAATGGGATCAGGTTCTATTAGAAAAGCTAGTATGGGTCCAATAGTAACTTTCCAAGATTTTTCTGAGTGTTATCCATATGATGGAAAATCTTATGGATTAAAAGTTACAGGTGAACAATTTAAGAGAATGCTTCTACATGTATATAGAGATGAAGCATGGATTGGAAATCATACAGAATTCTATCAATTATCTAAAGGAATGAGAGTTGTATACAGTAAGTCTCAACATCGATTATTTGAGTGTAAATTAAATGATGAAGAAATACAAGACGATAAGATCTATTCTATTGGTATACAAGAATTCCACTTTAACAACTTAAAAGATTTCTTTAATGTTGATCTAGAAGAGATTAAACAAAATGGTGAACCTAGAGTATTAACAACCTCAGATGTACAAACTATACTTGAATATTTTGGAAATAATAAACACTTAGGATTTGATGTAGATAATAGATTAGAGGTACTAGAATAATGAAAAAAATAATTAAATCAATACTTGCGATTTTTATCTTTACAAACATCCTGCTGTATATACCTTTTAATCATGTGGAAGATGAAAATGATCATGAACTATTTCATGTTGCACATGTTTATGCCTGGGGGCCTGGAGATACCTATGGTACATGTTCAAACTGTCCTGCAGGAATCATGACAGTAATGGATGCATTTAATCCAGATTGTACAAATGCGGGAAGACTTTTTGTCATGTGTTCTAATTGTGGTTATGGTACTAACATTTATCTTGACGCCTTGGGTCATGATTATAATTGGTCTACCTCTGCAGCAGCAACTTGTACAAGCGATGGTACACAGACTGGAACTTGTACTAGATGTAGCGCTACAACTACCCGTTCAATTGCTGCTCTAGGTCATAGTTATTCTACATCAATTACTAAAGCTGCCACATGTTTAGAAACTGGCATAGAAACTACCACATGTTCTAGATGTGGAGATTCATCTGAAAAAACAATTAATGCTTTAGGACATAACTATAGAACTGCAGTAACTAAAAAAGCAACTTGTACAGAAACAGGCAGCCAAACATCTACATGTACTAGATGTAATCATAAATACAACACAACTTTAAAAGCTTTAGGTCATGATTGGAAAGAAGAAAAAGTTGAACCTACATGTACACAAGATGGTTATTTTAATAAGACTTGTAAAAGATGTAATAAGGAAGAAAAAGAAGTTTTAAAAGCTTTAGGACATGATTTAAAAGAATATACAGTTGTTAAGGAAGCAACTTGTGAACAAGATGGTTTAAAACAAGCTACCTGTCAAAGATGTAGTGAAGTAATAGATGAAGTAATTCCTAAATTAGGTCATTCATATCCTGAAGATTGGACTATTGAAAAAGAAACAGGTTTCTTCCATGAAGGATTAGAAACTAAAACTTGTGCAACATGTCAAAACAAGATTGAACAAGCCATTCCTAAAAAAGATAGCACACCATTAGTTGTAGGTGGAGTATCTGGTGGGGTATCTTTAGCTGCGCTTGCTTTCTTCGCATTAAAGAGAAAAAGTTTAGTATCTGGTGCTAGACTTGCTAAGAAAGCTTTAAAGCCTGAATTAGTAAAACCATCTATAGAAGACAAGAGTATTGTTTTGTGTAGTGATGATGAAGAATTGATAAAACTGCTTAAGAGTAAACATTATCTTGATGTTACTACGTGTCAATATGAAGAAATAATAGATACAGTTACTGAAAACGAACCTGATGCTTTAGTATGTAGTATTGATTCTAGTGATAAATTAAATGAGATTATTGAATATAAAAAAGAAGATCTTAAAGACTACGATGTTGCTTTAATAGTTAGACAAGATGTAATAGATGAGAATAAGGAAGTTTTAGATAAATTAGTTAAAGATAAGCAGATAATTAATTATATTGCTTCTGATTATAATAACTACAATATTTTAGTTAAGTTAATTGCGCCTATATTAAAACCTAATTTGAAATCTGATGAGACTTTGGAAAACATTGGAATGCTTTCAGATGTCTTAGGAATACCTGGAATATCAACAGTTATTGATTTATTTGTGACAGGAAGAGATATCAAAACAACTCTTGATCAAGATGAATTAGCTCTATCTGATAAAGCTACAATTATATCTGATCTTGCTTATATATTAGGTTTTGAAACAGTTAGTGATGTAGTTAATTTAGTAAATGATATAGAAGATATAAAGGCATCTTTAGACAAAGAAGCTGGCGCAAATCAAGCTAAATCAGGAATTAAGGCAAGTAAAGATGTTATAGATGTTGTGAGTGATTTAATTGATAGAGATTAATTGTTATCAAAATAATATTAAAAATTTAAAAATCTAAGAATTGTATCTTAGATTCTTTATATAATTTTTCCACAATTTAATGTGGAAAAAGGATATAAATTTGGGACTACATTAGGACTTTTTGTAGTGAAAAATAATTTATTATTTACTTACAAGGAGATTAACTATGCCAAATAATATAACAATAATAAACCAAGAAACATTAAGAGATAAGATCTATGTAATAAGAGGTATACAGGTTATGTTAGATTTTGATTTAGCTAGTATATATGGGTATGAAGTCAAATATTTAAATAGGCAAGTTAAAAGAAATATCGAAAGATTTCCTGAAGATTTTATGTTTCAACTTAGTGAACATGAAATATCTGTTTTGAGGTGCCAAAATGTCACCTCAAGTTGGGGAGGTTCTAGATATCTACCATATGCCTTTTCTGAACAAGGCATATACATGCTTATGACAGTATTAAAAGGTGAATTAGCTATTAGACAATCTAAGGCATTAATAAGAATGTTTAAACTAATGAAAGATCATTTGATTAACACAAATCAACTAATATCTACTAACTACCTATATGAATTAACACTAGATAATACTTCTAGAATCAAACAAATAGAAAATACTATGATAACTAGAAATGATTTATCGGATATTATGAATTTGTTTAATGATAATATTTTAGAAGATGAAATATTTTTGTTTGATGGTCAAGTGTTTAAAGCAGATTTGCTGCTACAAAGAATATTTAAAAAAGCCAAATATAGTGTTTATATTATTGATGACTATATTAGTATTAAAACTTTATACCATTTAAGAAACGTCAAAGTTGATATTGTAATAATTTCTGATAATAAGTCTAATCATTTAAATAAAGAAGAATTAAAAGATTTTATTAGAGAATATCCTGATGTTTCTATAAGTTTTAATAAGACAAATCATAAAATTCATGATAGATTTATCGTTTTAGATTATAAAAGAAAAACTGAGATCGTTTATCATTTAGGGTCTTCTATTAAGGATTGTGGTAATAAAGTCAGTGTTATTAATAAATTTAATAATAATAAATTGATACATCCTTTATTGGAAGAGTTGTTAATATATAAAAAGGATTTAATTTAATCTATAATATAGATGTTATGAAAAATAAGTATGCTAGTTGCGGATTAAATTATGATTTAATTATTGAGAAATATCCAGATATTAATGAGTATGAAAGTATTGTAAATACTTATCTTGATGATGAGTTTTTTAAAGATTTAAAGACAATGCTGATTGATGAAGATTATGCTATGGCTAAAGATGCTGTTAAAGGTTTATATATCTTGGCTGGTGATTTATATTTATATCCTTTATATGAAACATTATTAGAGATATATGAAGATTTAGAATATGAAACTTACAGCGACATGATGAATCATCATGATGAAATGATGAAGGCATATCAAAGGATTAGGGGAATGTTCAATGTATGATTGTGTAGTTGTTGGGGCAGGTCATGCAGGTGTTGAAGCTGCTTTGTCTTTAGCTCATGCAGGTAAGAATACTTTGCTTGTTACAATCAAAATCGAACACATTGCTAAGATGCCATGTAATCCTAGTGTTGGTGGCCCTGCAAAAGGAATTGTTGTTAGAGAAATAGATGCTTTAGGTGGAGTTATGCCTAAAGTAGCAGATAAAACAGCTTTACAATTTAAAATGTTGAATACCACTAAAGGTCCAGGTGTGTGGAGTATGAGAGTACAATCAGACAAACTTGAATACTCTAAAATGATGGCTGATATTTGTTTAAATACAAAAAACCTTACAGTTATTGAAGATATTGTTGAAGAAGTAATATGTGAAGATAAAAAGTTTAAAGCTGTAAGGTTATTAAGTAAAGGTTTAATTGAAGCAAGAACTTGCATATTAACTACAGGTACATATATGGATTCTGCAGTAATGATTTCTGATGAAGTTAGATCTGAAGGACCAGATGGAGATAAAACTACTAAGAATTTAAGTAAATCTTTAAGAGATTTAGGCATCAGATTATTTAGATTAAAAACAGGAACTCCTCCAAGAATTCTTACAAGTTCCATAGATTTTTCTAAAACTAAATTAGAACCTGGGTCTAATGATTTTTTACATTTTAGTGAAGAAACAAAAAAAGAAGATGTATTAGCTGCAGATAAACAAGTTGATTGCTATCTTACATATACTAGCGAAGAAACATTAAATATTATTAATGAAAATCTAAATAGATCTTCTATGTATTCTGGTGTAGTAACTGGTGTTGGACCAAGATATTGTCCTTCTATTGAAGATAAAGTGGTTAGATTTTCTGATAAACCAAGACATCAATTATTCTTAGAACCTGAATCATTATCTTTAGATACTACATATATTCAAGGCTTTTCTACTTCAATGCCTAGAGATGTTCAAGAGAAGATGGTTCATTCTTTAATAGGTCTAGAAGATGCAAAGATTATTAAGTATGCATATGCGATAGAATATGATGCAGTTGATCCTTTACAAGTTAAAGCTAATTTAGAACTAAAGGATATTGATGGTTTATTTATATCTGGACAAATATTAGGTACCTCAGGCTATGAAGAAGCTGCAGGATTAGGTTTAATGGCTGGTATTAATGTAAGAAGAAAATTAGATAATCAAGAAGCATTTATCTTAAAAAGAGATGAAGCTTATATAGGCGTTATGATTGATGATTTAGTTACTAAGGGCACTAATGAACCTTATCGTTTATTAACTTCTAGAGCAGAATATCGTTTATTACTAAGACATGATAATGCTGATCAAAGGTTAATTAAATATGGTTATGAGAATAAATTAATAAGTGAAGAAAGATATAATAAATATCTTGATAAGATTGATAGTATTAAAGATCTTAAGAATTTATTGAAGGATTTAAGAGTTGATAAAGATACTGGTATTAATGAATATTTAAATGAGTTAGGTTATGAGAATGAATATGGTTCTCATAATGGCTATGAATTATTAAAAAGACCTAATGTGGCTTTGACTAAGATTTTAGATTATTGTGATATTGAATATGATGAAGATATAGCTAAACAAGTTGAAATAGAAGTTAAATATGAAGGTTATATTGATAAGGCTAGAAAAGAAGCTGAAAGAATTCTGAAGATGGATAATATTAAATTAGCTGATGATATTGATTATCTACATCTAGATAACTTAGCTTTAGAAGCTAGAAGTAAATTAGATAAAATCAGACCTTCATCTTTAGGACAGGCTTCGAGAATATCTGGAATTAATCCTAGTGATATTCAAGTTTTAGCTATTTATTTAAAACAAAGAAATAACGAAAAGGAAGATTGATTATGAAAAAAATAATTGGTTGTTTATTGATGTTGTTGCTTGCGATTTCTTTATTTTCTTGTACCAGTAAGCAAAAAGAAGAAATTCATATCTTTTATACTAGCGATGTTCACTGTGGTATCGAAGATAATGTCACTGCAGCTGGTTTAAAAGCCATGGTAGATGAAGCAAAGCAAGAATATAAGAATGTTTTATTAATTGATTCTGGAGATTATCTGCAAGGAGGTAGCTTTGGTTCTTTATCTAGAGGGCAATCAATTATAGAGTTGATGAATCTGTTGAATTATGATGTCGCAACTTTTGGAAATCATGAATTTGATTATGGTATGAGTCAATTGAAATCATTAATGAATCAAGCTAATTTTGATTTTGTTGCTTCTAATGTTTTATATAACGGTAGTAAAGAAAGTGTTTTTGAAGGTGTTCCTGAATATATAATTAAAGATTTTAATGGTACAAAAATTGGTTTTATTGGTGTGATAACACCAGAGACATTAGTTTCTTCAACACCTGCATTCTTTATGGAAAACAACCAATATGTTTATGATTTTTATGGAGATAAATCAGGTGATAAATTAGCTAATCAAGTTCAAAAGGTTGTTGATGAATTAAGAGATCAAAAAGTTGATTATATCGTAGCACTTACACATTTAGGTTCTACTAATATTTATGCGCCTCTTGATAGTATTACTCTAATAAGCAAAACAAAAGGAATTGATGTTGTAATAGATGGACATTCTCATTCTGTTGTTTATGGCGATTTATATCCTAATTTAGAAGGAGAAGATGTTTTACTTAGTTCTGTAGGAACTAAATTAGAAAACGTTGGTCATCTAATTATTGAAAAAGATGGTACTATTTCAAATGTTTTGATATCAGAATATGATAAACAAGATGAAAATGTTCTTAAATATGTAGAAGATGTAAAGAAAAATAATGAAGATATTTTGTCTGAACATATATGTGATGTTGATTTTGATTTATCTATTGTTGATGAAAATGGTATAAGATTAGTTAGAAGTAGAGAAACAAATATAGGTGATTTTGTTTGTGATGCATTTAGAATAGTCTTAGATAGTGATATTGGAGTTAGTAATGGTGGTGGTATAAGATCTAATATTCCTCAAGGGGAAGTAACTTATAAATCTTTATATAATGTTGCCCCGTTTGATAATAAAGCCGTAAAAATAAGGGCGACAGGTAAACAAATAGTGGATTATTTAGAATTTGGATCTCATCTAACAGAAAGCACATATCGTTATGAAGATAATGCGTATGGTGAATTTGGTAGTTTTATCCAGGTTTCAGGGCTAAAATATACGATAAATACAGGAATAGAATCCACAGTTGAATTTGATGAAAGTGGTATGCTTAAGACTTTAGGAGAAAACAGAAGAGTTGAAGATGTGCAGGTATTAGTTGATGGTGAATATCAGCCAATTGATTTAGATAAGTATTATACTATCGCTAGTTCTGATTATGTCTTATTAGCTTCTGGTGATGGAAACACAATATTTAATGATTGTGAGCTTGTATTAGACTCAGGAAAACTGCTTCCAGAAGTATTTAAGGATTATATTGCTTTAAATGGATCTATATTAGATATATATAAAGAAATTGATAATAGAATTATTATAAAATAATATTTTTTCAAAAAAACAATTATAATAAAATTGAAACATACGAGGTCAAATATGAATAATAACACATTTGATAAGACATTAAATTATCTAACATCAAGCGAGTTTATTGCGAGCGTTGTGGTGTTTGCTATAGCTTCAGCTTTGCTTTATATAATAAAACAATATTTAATAAAGAAAGTTGCCTACTCTGGTAAAAGCGAACAACACAAGAACACTTTTATTGGAATGTTGTTTAATGTCTCGCAATATCTTGTTATAGTTGTTGCAGCAGTAATTATTCTACATTTAAACGGAGTTAATGTAGGTAGTATTCTTGCTGGTTTAGGTATTGTTGCTACAATTATAGGTTTAGCATTACAAGACACATTAAAGGATATTATTTCAGGTATTAATATCTATAACAATAACTTTTACAAAGTTGGAGATATGGTTAGATGGAATGGTGAAGAATGTGATGTTAAGTATTTCTCTGCTAGAGTTACTAAATTCCAATCTATTTTAACTAATTCTACATATACTGTTTGTAATTCACAAATAAATGCAATTGAAAAGATTAAAGATACAAGAGCACAAATATATAGATTTAAATTTGATGAAGATAGAGAAAAGATTGATGAAGCATTTAATAATGCTGCTGAATATATGAAAAAGAATTGTGAACACTTAAAAGAAATAATGTACATAGGACCAGTCTCAATGACTTATGAGGGTGTTGAGTTTGCGATAATGTATAAGTGTCCTGCACATAAGAATTTGCCAATTGCAAATCAATTGGTTGGAGCACTATATAACGAATTTAAGAGAATTGGTATTATGCCAGATCAAAATTCTTTCTCTGTAGATACTACAAAGATTAAATAATAGGAGGTATTTAAATGGATATTATTAAGAGTTTTAATGAAGAAAAGGTATGCGAAGTTAAGTTAGTTGGTAGACTTGATACAACTACAGCTCCAGAACTTGAAGCTGAACTTAAGACTTTATTTGAGGAAGGAGCTAGTAAACTAGAGTTTAATTTAGAAGCTTTAGATTACATTTCTTCTGCAGGTTTAAGAGTATTATTGTTTGCACAAAAGTCTCTTCCAGAAGAGGGCACAATGGTTATAAAGAATGTTAAACCTGAAATAATGGAAGTATTTGAAATTACAGGATTTGTAGATATTTTAACTATTGAATAGGTAATTATATGGTACAAAAAGCTAAAGCTAGTATCCTCAAGAGAATTGAGGAGGAGTTTATTAGGACAACTGATACACTCTGGGAAAACGAAGTAGAAGCAAACCTGTTTGTTGCAAGAGTAATGCTTGGAACAGCAGTTATAGATGTTCTGTTTATAGTTGGTGGGCTATTTAATTTTTTTACTATACCTACAAGAACAATTTTAACTTTAGTAGCAGCGCTTTTTGAGTTAATCATACCGGCATTTATCTGTCTTTGGCTAAAAGGTAGAAAAAAATGGTTAAAGATTTTATTACTTATAGAATATGCGATTGTTTTAGCTAGAGTTGAATCTGTTTTATTGCATAATGTTACATTATGTATGGTCTTTCCAGTTGTATTATCAATAAGATATTATTCCAGACCAGTAACTAGTTTTACAGCATTACTTACAACGCTTTTATCAGGAGTTGCTGATTATTTTGCTGTAGTATTACAAATGGGTAGACTTGATTTAAATATGGTTAGACTAGATGCAGGTACTGTACTAACTTTTGATAAGCTTGAATTATTGAGAGATGTTGTAAATGCTCAAGCTAATATTGATCGTCATTTGTTGTGGCAACAAACTTTACAGCATTTCTATGCACCTAAGTTATTACTATTTTCAATGGTAGCAATTATGTGTGCTGAGATTGCAAGAAGAGGAAGACTTGCTATTTTCTCACAACAAGCAGAAACTCAAAAAACCGAAAGAATTTCAACAGAACTTAATTTAGCAAGCAACATTCAAGCTAATATGCTTCCAAATATCTTCCCAGCATTTCCTGAAAGAAATGACTTTGATATTTATGCAACAATGACTCCTGCAAAGGAAGTTGGTGGAGATTTCTATGATTTCTTTATGGTTGATGAAAATCATTTAGCGCTTGTAATGGCTGATGTATCTGGTAAGGGTATTCCAGCTGCAATGTTTATGGTCATTGCTAAGACTTTAATAAAAGATCATGCACAATTAGGCTTGCAACCTGCAGAGGTTTTTACTAGGGTTAATACTATTTTATGTGAAGGTAATGAAGCAGGTTTGTTTGTTACAGCGTGGATGGGAATCTTAGATTTACAAACAGGAATTATGACATATGCTAATGCAGGTCATAATCCTCCAGTAGTAGATCTTAAAGGTGAAATATCTTATTTAAAATCTAATCCAGGTTTTGTACTTGCAGGATTAGATGGCTTTAAATATAAACAATTTGAATTACAATTATCTAAAGGAGATAAGATTTTCTTATACACTGATGGCGCTACTGAAGCTACTAATATCGATGGCGAATTATATGGTGAAGATAGACTTATTTCTTGTTTGAAGAGTCTTACTGCTGGTACTAATTGTTCAGATGCTTTACATGCAGTAAGAGCTGATATTGATAAGTTTGTAGGCGAAGCTGAACAATTTGATGATTTGACTTTATTAGCGTTTGATTATCAAGAAAAGAATAGTAATGTTGTCAGCGAAAAAAGAACATATGATGCTGATGATAGTAAATTACATGATGTAATTGCTTTTGTAGAAGAAGGTTTAGAAAAACATGAAGCTAGTATGAAAGCTATTATGACAATTACAGTAGCACTAGAAGAAATGTTTGTGAATGTTGCACATTATGCATATCCTGATACAAAAGGTAAGGTAAGAATTGGTATGCGTTTTGATGATGAGGACAATGTAGAAATACACTTGTTTGATAATGGTATTCCATTTAATCCTTTAGCTAAACAAGATCCTGATATTACTTTAAAAGCAGAAGATAGAGATATTGGTGGTTTAGGTATCTATATGGTTAAACAGTCAATGGATGAATGTACATACGAAAGAACTGCAAACACAAACCATTTTATGATGAAAAGGAAGATTAAATAATGATAGATAAGGCAATATCTTTTGCAGCAGCTGCTCATAAAGGAATGGTAAGAAAAGGCAATAATCAACCTTATATTTTTCATCCTTTGGAAGTATTAAACTTAGTATCATTAATGACTTTAGATGATGATATCTTATGTGCTGCAATCTTACATGATACTGTAGAAGATACACCAGTAACTATTGAAGATATTAAAGAGAATTTTAATGATCATATCGCATATTTAGTACAAAGTGAATCTGAAGATAAAAAAGGTAATGTGAATAAGGCTGGTACATGGCTTGAAAGAAAAAAACAAGCTCTAGAAACTATCAGAAACATTGATGATATTGGTGGAAAGATGGTTTGTTTAGCTGATAAGGTATCTAACTTAAGAAGTTTCCATTTAGGATTATTAGATAAGGGTGAAGAGTTCTGGAATATCTTTAATCAAAAAGATCCGACAATGCACTATTGGTACTATAACGAGTTAAAAGATGCTTTAAGTGATTTAAAAGATTATAGCGTTTATAAAGAGTATTGTTTCTTAATTGATACCATATTCAATAAATACATAAATAAGGAGGAAGCAAATGAATAGCACTTTTGAAAACAATGTATTAACTATTTATCCAGAGGGTAATATTGATACTTCTAATGCCGAACAAGTTGGAGCTGAATTTGATGAAATTAGAGCCAAGAATCCTGATGGAAAGCTTGTATTAGATTTAGAAAACTTAAAGTATATATCTAGTGCAGGTCTAAGACAAATTTTAAGATTAAAGAAAAAAGAAAGTGATTTTGAGATCATAAATTGTTCATCAGATATTTATGAAGTGTTTGAAATGACTGGCTTCTCAGAAATGATGACTATCTCTAAAGCTTACAGAAAAATGTCTGTAGATGGATGCGAAGTAATAGGTGAAGGTTCTAATGGTGTTGTATATCGATTAAATCCTGATACTATTATTAAGGTCTATAGAAATTCTGATGCTTTAGATGATATTAAAAGAGAAAGAGAATTAGCTAAAACTGCATTAGTTTTAGGCGTTAATACGGCAATTCCATTTGATGTAGTAAAAGTTGGAGATAAATATGGTTCGGTATTTGAATTATTAAGTGCTAAGTCAATTACTAAATTAATTATTGCAGAACCTGAAAACAAAGATAAATATATTAAGATCTTTGCGGATATGCTTAAGGAAATTCATAACACTCCTGTAAAAGAAGGTTTACTACCTAGTGGTAAGCAAACAGCCTTAGGTTGGGCTAAATGGTTAGAGGGACATATTCCTAATGAAACAGAAGAAAAATTAGTTAAGATGATAGAGGCTGTTCCTGATAGCAACATGATGTTACATGGAGATTATCATACAAATAACGTGCATTATGCTAATGGCGAAGCAATCTTAATTGACATGGATACTTTAGCTACAGGTAATCCAGTATTTGAATTTGCATCTATTTTCTTAGCATATGAAGGATATGGTGAATTAGATAAATCAAAAGTAGAAGATTTCTTAAAGATTGATTGGGATACAGCTCAATATATCTTATATAAATTAATAGATTTATATTATGAAGATAAAGATGAAGAATTTAGGAAATCAGTATTAGATAAGGCTAAAGTAATTGGTTATACTAGAGCCTTAAGAAGAACTATTAAACGTAATCCTGATGATAAAGAATTAATTGAACATTACAAAAAAGAATTAATTGAATATGTAGATAAAGTTGATGAATTAGCTTTATAAAGACTGTCATAAGACAGTCTTTTTCGTATAAATATAGTGCTACTATTTATTAAAATATTTATAATAATATTAGTAGTACGAGGTGATTATATGGCTGCAAACAACAATTTTGTAAAGTCCGCGTGGCTCATAATGGATGAACTTAGTAATTCAGGACAAGTAGAAAGCGCTTTACAGTCTATATTAGAGAAGCTTTCTGCAGAATTTTCATGTCCTGAAGCATCTTTATGGTTAAAACATGATGTAGACAATAAGCTATATATGATTGCTTCTAAAGGAGATGAAGATAATACTGGTATTTCTATTGAATATAATTCAGAGCTTGTAGGTAAAGTTGTCTCTAATGGTATAAGTGAATATGTAAGAAAATGTGGAGATGATCTTACAGATACTAAAAGAATCTATGGTGATAATTGTTTAGCTATTCCTTTAAAGACACCATTTGGTACTTTAGGTTGTATGCTTTTTGTGAATAGAAGCATTGAATTTAATGAAGAAGAAATAAAAACATTAGAAAATTGCGCTGCATTAATTGCTTTAGATTTAGAAGATAAAGGTTTTTACTTTGAAGTAGATAATAATAGAAAACCTCTAGTTTCCTTAAGAGGTGTTGTGAAAGAGTTTATGTCTGGAGAAGAAATGCGCAGAATTTTAAAAGGCATAGATTTAGATGTTTATGAAGGTGAATTATTAGTAGTGCTTGGTGAATCAGGATGTGGTAAATCAACAATGCTTAATATCATTGGTGGTATGGATAAAGCAAGTGAAGGTAAATTAATAATTGAGGGTGAAGATTTTTCTGATCCAAGTGAACAAGAATTAACTGAATATAGAAGAGATTATATTGGTTTTATTTTTCAATCATATAATTTAATGCCTAATTTGACTGCATTAGAGAATGTAGAGTTTATTGCGGAAATATCTAAGCAACCTATGGATTCTTTAAAAGCATTAGAAATGGTTGGTTTAGCTGATAGAGCTAATAGATATCCTAGTGCTTTATCTGGTGGCCAGCAACAACGTGTTTGTATTGCCAGAGCGATTGTTAAAGATCCAAAGATAATATTAGCTGATGAGCCTACTGCAGCTTTAGATTTTAATACAGGACAAGGTGTCTTAAAAGCTATTGAGGATATTGTTAGAAATGATAAAAAGACTGTCATTATGGTTACTCATAATGTGGAAATAGCTAAGATGGCTGATAGGGTTATTAAATTAAAAGATGGATTAATATCTAGTATTCGTACTAATTTCCATCCTTTACATGCAAATGATTTGGTTTGGTAGAGAATGAAGAAAACGCAGTTTATAGATGCACTAAGAAATATTAAAAATAGATGGACATCATTTTTATCTATACTTTTAATAGTTGCACTAGGTACTGGTGGTTTCTTTGCTTTAAGCATGGTAAATAATGGGTTAATTTATTCAGCAAATAACACATATGAGAATCAAAACTTTAAAAACTATGATTTTGTTTCTAATGTAGGTGTTACTGATAGTGAATTAGAGTTAATAAGAAGTGTAGAAGGTGTTGAAGAAGTTGAAGGAGTTATAAATCTTTCAGCAAATCTAAATACTGGTAAAGAAGATATTGGTGTAAATCTTGTATCATTAACTAAAGAAATTAGTGTTCCTTTACTAATAGAAGGAAAATTACCAGAAAAAGAAAATGAGTGCGCAATAAATGTAGACGTTTATGAAAGAAAAGGATTAAGAATTGGTGATAAAATTAATATTTCATCCTCATCTTTACAAGAAAATCCTCTAAAGAGTAAAGAATTCTTAGTTGTAGGAATAGTAATACATCCCGATCATACACGTTCTGGTTTAGATTGGACAATAGTTTTAAATGAAAATGCTTTTAATAAGAAAGCTTTGAATGATTCTTACACTAATGCTTTTGTAAGTATAGAAAGAAAAGAAAATGACAATACATATAACAGTAATTATTTAAAAGAAACAAAAGAAATTGAAGATCAATTATGGAATCTTTTAGATACTTTAAATAATTCTAGTAAACAAAGAATCATTAAACAAAGTGAAGAAGAAATTCAAAAGAAAATGGATGAGGCTTATGAATTATTAGATGAAGCTGAACTTGAAATAGATGAGAATGAAGAATTATTAAATACTGAATTAGCTAAAGCTAAAAGACAATTAATAAATGCTAGAAAAGAATTAGAAGAGGGCTATGCAAAGATTAAGGAAGGTGAAGCTGAGCTTGCTCAAGGAGAATCACAACTTGCCTATGCTAAAGAAATGTATGGCAAGATTAGTAAGATAATTGATTCTTTTAAAGTTGATAATGCTGTTAGTTATTTAAGTAAATTAAGAGAATATGTAAGTGAATACCAAGATGCACTAAATAGTGGTAATCAAGATAAAATAAATGAGGTAAAGAATAAATTAGATAATTATTTAAGTGATGGTTATTTAAAAAATGTGGTTAAATTAGTAAATGTTTTTACTGATTATAATGCAGATGGAATAATTGAATATATTAAATCTGGTAATAATTTAAGTATAGTTAATAGTGTTATTAATTTGACTATTGAAGGTCTTAATAATAACAAAGAATTTTTTGATAGCATCAGTGTTGAAAAATTACTCACATATATTGAACGTTTAAATACTTTATTAGAAAACATTAAAAAAGCTATTGAATCAGACGTTCCAGAAAGCATTGAAAATGCTTATAAGGCACTTGATGATTTCTTAGGTGAAAGTGATGTTAATCTTGCCATTAGAGTTGTTAAAGCTCTTACAGGAATTGATATAGAAGAAATATTAAACCAAATTAAGAATTCCACAAGTTTTTCAGATAATATTTTTGCAATTATTGGTGAAATAGAATATTTAGAACAATCTGAATTCATTAAATACTTTAATAAACAAACATTAATTGACTATAAAAAAAATTTAAATAATTTGATCGATGATTTTAAAGATAAATCTACTGAATTTATTAAAGAAGAAGTAGATGCCTTTTTTGCTGAACAAGCTAGTAATGTGATTATTGGATTAATTAAGGAGATATATCCTAGTTTTGATGTTGAAAGTATTAAAGATAGTTTAATCTTCTCTGATAATATTGAAAAGTTACAAATGCTTTTAAATAGTATTGCTGATAATGCGATAAATAAAGATGCTGAATTTTGGAATGAAGTTAGTAAAGATGCGATTAGAGCTAAAATAAATTTTTATATAGAATTAGCTGCTAATTATAAAGATGCACTAGTAGAAGAAAATCAAGAGAAAATAGAAAATTTAAAAACACAAATAATTAATTTTATAAACAACGAAGATAATAAAGAAATATTTAAATTAATATATGATATTACAGGTTATGAGGTTAGTGAATTTTCTGGATTAATTGAAAATATTGAACTATTGATTGATTTCTCTGATGAATTAGTACAAATGGGTGTTGATGAATTGATGGATAGTGTTCCTGATTTTGATTCAGAGGATATTCTTTCTAGTATTTATGAAGTTAAAGAATTAATAAACGATCTTATTGATGAAGGTCAATATTTCTTACCAGAAAACTATGATTCTTTAGTTGAATTAATCGATACTGCTTTAGATAGAGAAAATCTAAAAGGAATGATGATGTTTGCGAAATATTTTTATGGAATTGATATAGAGCCATATATAAATGGAATTGCAAACGGAGATTATATTGAATATGCTAAAGCATTATTTAATGGTAGTCTAAACTATCGTGTTGGTTTAGAAAAACATCTCTAAACTATCGTGTTGGTAAGACTATTAATAAAGCAGCTTATTCAGAT
>CADBMV010000093.1 GCA_902795865.1 uncultured Erysipelotrichaceae bacterium
ATCGTAAACGATACTCTTTCATCATAATTTGGACACACAATATCTCAAAGATGTTCAATGAGAAGACACGAGTTATCTCAAATTATCCTTTTTTATAGATAAGTATACATGTCACCAGCTTGAACATATGTCGCATTAATATTTTCTTTAAGAGCATTATTTACCCATGTGCTCATATATTTCATACCTGGTTCTTCTAGGTTAAAGTGTCCTGCAGCTAAGATAGCTCTATTCATTCCTAATTGACCTGAATCTTTAATATATTCAGTTAGTGTGAAGTCAATTAACTCTAAAGGTAATAATAAATTAATATCTTCAGCATCAACTCTCTTAATTAAAGTATTTGAATCTCCACCTTCTTTAACATGTCCACATACCATAACCTTAGTTACTTTAGCATCCATATTACCAATACATTTTAAGCCATTAAGATTCCATCTTTTCTTAATAATGTCACCAATTTTTTTAGGACTAGTTTCTTCACATTCTAAATATAATGCACCAGAAACGTCTTCATTGATTTTAGCATTATCCCATCCTGTTTCTTTTGCAAGACCATAGAAGATACCATCAATCCATCCACCATTATGAGGAATACCTGAATGAATATAATCATGACATCTCCATACACATATGCCATAATCATCCATAAGTTTTTTCTTTTCTAGATAAGTTTTATTTTGAGAATCTTCAAGCCAATCTCTATGATCTCCATGATTCCACAACAATGCTTCATGAGCTATTATTAAATTTGCACCTAGTTCGTGAGCTTTTTTAATAACATCAACAGAAGCATAGATTGTAGTAACTATACCTGTACATTCAACATCAGGATTACCATAAAGAATTTTATCTCTTGTAGTTGAATCATCAATAGCTACTCCATACCATTCACCTCTACAATAATCTTTTACACTTTGAATTACTTCGCTTATTAACACTTTCTTTCTCCTTTCAATAGTTGTATTTATGATTACCTATAATATATGTGTCATAGATTCTTTATCATTAATCACCAATTTGCTTACGACTTGGTAGAGTTATAAATTAATATTTAATGTTTAAATAATTTTTGATAATTATATCTGTATAATTGCCTCTTATCTATTTATAGATTTAGCCATTGAATAATAGGTGTGTCTAGCACCTCTTATCGCAATAGAGTAGGCCATTATATTTTCAGGTATAGCTATTCCTAAATAACCAGAATCACCAATATGATGAATATCGGCACCTGCTTGTTTACTATCAATCGCAATTCTTTTGATTGTATCTGTATCTGATCCTTCTTGAGAAGTGCCAATTGAAGTCATAGCTAATTTATCTAATGAATGTGTATATGTAATTAATTCATGAATATAATCTAAAGTAATACCAGGAACAGTACCTGGAGCTGGAAGTAGAATTATATCAGCACCAGCATCCACAAATTGTTTAATATCTTTTTTATTGATAATGTTTTGAGCTGCTTCTTTAAGTTCTCCAGAAGCATGCATCTTACCAGTTATTAAAACAATATCATCACCTAATTCTTTTCGAATTTCTTTTATTGCTTTACAGATACTTTTATTAGTTACATGGTTTCCTGGATTACCTGTAATCACAATAAAATCAACACCTTGTTTCTTAGCTTTTTTAGCATTTATAGCAGTTGCCATTCTTCCTTTAGACATTTTCCACAATTTATCATCACCAGCTTTTTCATCTACAGGTTCAAAATTAATACCTATTAATCTACCTGTTAGTTGTTTTAGTAATTTTATTGTGTCTTTACTTTCGTGATTTGGTAAACCCTGGACTAAAGGATTATTCACGTCATAAACATTTAAAATAAGTATATCTGCAGACATCGCACTAGCAAGTTCTGCATTGGAAATATCATATAAAAGAGGTTGCAAAAAAGAGACTGTTTCTGCAGCCATAACTCTGCCTTCAGATAATTTAATTGCTTCAAGAATTTGTTTAGCTTTTAGCTTTTTTATTTGACTATAAGTCATAGAAATAAGTCTGTTTGCCATATATTATCTCTCCAATTTTATACTTTAATTATACTTAAAAATAAATAATTATTTATAAGGAAAGATAATGAAGAATGTTATATAATTGCATTTGGATGAAAAGAAATCTCGCAAATTTTATTACTAGTTTAAGAATTCTAGGAACAATAGTTCTAATCTTTTTACCTACATTAAGTAAACAATATCTTATAGTGCATGTTTTTACTGGGATAACCGATGCATTAGATGGCTATGTTGCTAGAAAAACTAATACAGTTTCTAGTTTTGGTTCCAAACTTGATACTGCATCAGATCTTTTGTTTTATAGTGTAATGATGTTTAAATTGTGGGATATACTACATGCAAATCTACCTAATTATGTATGGACACTAATATATATTGTTTTATTATTGAGAGCTATTTATTACATTCTTGTAGGTGTTGTTTTTAAGACATTATCTAGTAAACATTCAATTATGAATAAGGTAGTAGGTTTTTTAATGTTTATATTGCCATTTGTTGCAAATAATAAATTATTACTATACTACAGCTTTATAATACTCACGATAGCATATATATCATTGGTATACGAAATAATATTAGTAATCAAAGATAGAAAAATTAGCTAATTTTTTATATTAAAGTATTTAAGTTATAATTAAGACATGAAAACCATCAAATATTCAAAGATGGATAAAGATAAAATAATCAATACGTTGATTTCAGGGGGAATATTGGCTTTTCCTACTGATACAGTTTTTGGCTTAGCTTGTATTATGGATGAAAAAGCTATTAAGAAGATATATAAAGCAAAAGGAAGAGATTTTAATAAACCATTACCAATAATGTGTAATAGTTTGAAAATGATAAAAAGTATAGCGAAAGTTAATAAGAATGAAAAGAAGTTAATAGATAAATTTACACCTGGACCAATCACCATTATCTTCAATAAAAAAGATAATCTTGAAGAGTATGTGAATAATGGTTTAGATACAATAGGTATAAGAATACCTGATGATGAATTTATATTAGATTTAATAGAAAGTATTAATGTACCGTTAATGGTTACTAGTGCAAATATTTCTAATACAGGATCTTTACTTAAGTGGGAAGATGTATATGAAAGTATGAAGAATAGAATTGATGGTATTGTTTGTGAAGATTCAAAAGGAAATGAAGCTAGTAGCATTGTCGATGTTAGAGATGAAATCAAATTATTAAGACAAGGTCCAATAAGTATAAATCAAATTAAGGAGGCTTTAAAATGAAAAAACATCCAATTTATGTGGTAGGTCATAAAAATCCTGATACTGATGCGATCGTTTCAGCAATTGCTTATGCACAATATAAGAAAGCAAAAGGTGAAAATGCAATAGCATCAAGAATTGGTTCAACTAGTTCAGAAACAGAATATCTTTTAGAAAGATTTGGTTTTGAAGATCCTAAGATGTTGTTTACAGCTAAAGCATTACTAAGTGAAATAGAAATGGACAAAGCTAGTTTAGCTGACAAAGATATGACTATGAAACAAGCTTTAGATAAGGTTATTAAATTAAAGAATAGAGGTTTAATAGTTGTCGATAAAAAAAGAAAATTACAAGGTATTGTAACTCTTGATGATTTAACTTATATGTGGACAAAAAAAGAAGATGAATTAGAAAAAATCATTAAGACCATTAGTATAGATAATATTGTTAAGACTTTAAAAGGTCAATTAGTATTAAAAGGAACACATGAATTATCTGGTAAATTACATATGTTTCCTAGTTTAAAATCTAATGTAGAAGATGATTCAATTGTTTTGCTTAGAAATGAAGATGATAAGCTTCAATATTGTTTAGAGTTAGGCGCAACTTTATTAGTGGTGTGTACTTCATCGCCAATATCTAAAAGAATACTAACGATGGCTAAAAATGCACAAGCTAGTATAGTGACTACTGAACTTACTCCTTTAGCTATTGCGAGAATGATTTATCAAACCCCAACAATTGAACAAGTTATGATTCATAAAGATAAGATTGATTATTTTAATATTGATGATACTGTAGATGAAGCTAGCAAGAAAATAGCTAAGTCAAGACATAGATCTTATCCAGTCTTAGATGATGAAGGCAGAGTTGTAGGAGCTATATCAAGATATCATTTATTTAATTATCAAAAGAAACAATTTATCTTAGTAGATCATAACGAAAAGAAACAGACAATTGATGATATTGATGAAGCTGTTGTTTTAGAGATAGTTGATCATCACAGATTTGGTGGATTTGAATCAGACAATCCAATTAGCATTACTACTATGCCAGTGGGTGCAACTTCAACAATTGTTGCTCATAAATTCTTTAATGATAATATCAAAATGAATAAGAAACTTGCGGGTCTATTATTAGGAGCTATTATTTCAGATACCATGAATTTTAAGTCTCCAACCACAACACCTTTAGATATTGATGTTGCTAAAAAATTAGAAAAAATAAGTGGCGTAAATATTAATGAATTATCTAAGAGAATGATTGAACATAATGAATCATTATTAAATAAAAGACATATTGAAATTGTTTACAACGATTTTAAAGAATTTAATATTGAAGGAAATAAAGTTGGTTTAGCACAAGCTGTATGTAAATCTAAAGATGAATATGAAAAATTAAAAGATGATTTACAAAAGTATCTTGATGATGCATGTAAGTCAGGAGGCTATGACTTAATGGTTGCGATGCTCACAAATCCTAATGGCTCAGGTTCATATTTAATTTATTCAGGAGATAAAAAAGCTGTCATTAAAGATTGTTTTGTATTAAATAAAGAATCTTTTGTGAGAGATTTAGTTTCTAGAAAGAAACAATTACTTCCAGGTATCATTGAAGGGTTTAATAGTAAATAATGAAATATCTTTTAAAACATGGCCATTTAATAGTTGATGGTATAAGAGAGTATTTAGATGGTTCCTTATTAATAGAGGATGAGAAAATAGTAGACATCTTTTCGCAAAGTGAAAAGCTTAACCATGATTTTTCTGATTTTAAGATTGTTGATTTAAATGGCTTGGTTGTAATGCCTGGTTTTTATGATACACACACTCATGGCATAGATATGATGTCTTTTGATGACGCTGATTATGATGCTATGAATAAGATTTCTTATGAGTTTGCTTTAGATGGTTCTACAAGTTTTCTAGCTAGTTTATCATATGATTTATCAAAAGAAGGATTCTATAGACAACTTGAAAGACTAGAAACATATGAAAGTAAATACTCTAGATTTATGGGTATCCATATGGAAGGACCATTTTTAAGTAAGAAACATCTAGGTGTAGGAAATCCTGAAATGTTTTTGATGCCGGATATAGAATTAGTTAAAGATTTTTTAAATAAAACTTCTAAACTTAAACAAATGACCATTGCCTATGAACTTGATGGTGCAAAACAAGTAGGTAAGTTATTAAAAGATAATGGTGTTGTTGTGATGTGTGGTCATTCTGATGCTTTATGTGATGATTTAGATGAAAATGTAGATGGTTTTACTCATCTATTTAATGCAATGAGAGGTCTACATCATCGTGATAAAACTTTAGTAAATTGTGCATTCGAAAATAAATGGTATTGCGAACTGATTGCTGATGGTAATCATGTGGATAGAAATGTATTAAGATTAGTTTTAAATAATATTGATGTAGATAAAATTATATTAGTTAGTGATTCAAGTATCGCAAGAAACCTAGAAGATGGTGAATATAATTTTATGTCTAAGCGTTGCATAAAAAAAGGAAGCACATTTATTTCAAAAGATGGCCACTATGCAGGTAGTGTTGTTTCAATTAATGATGAAATGAAAGTATTATATGAACTAGGTGCTAAATATACAGATTTATTAATGTATTCAAGTTTAAATGCGCACAGACTATATAAGAGTGATAAGTTATATGGTACTTTAGATAAAGGTAAGTATTCTGATATAGTTATTATGGATGATGATTTAAATATTAAAAATGTAATGATTAAGGGTGAATTTATATATGATTGATTTTTATATTAAAGTTGGTGTTTATTTCATAAGTTTCATATTAAGTTTATTTGGCTTAAATGCCCTAGATTTTAATCGTTTTATTAAACAAGGTAAAATATCACAGGCTCAAGTTTTATATTTCATTTTGGCTTGTGCACTTGCGTATTTATTAGGTAGCTTTATCATGGCTATCATGTATCGTTTTTATTAGTATGAAAAAAATATTAAATATATTTATTGTTTCTTTATTACTTATCAATAGTTTTGTGTTTAGACTCTCTGCTGATATAGGTCCTAAACCATCTGTAACTATTAATTTTATTAATGCGCCTGATGAGCCATACTATGTAACATTACTTTCTAGTGTTAATAAATATGGTCCATGGAATGAGGTAGTTAGTGAAGAATTTAATACAGATGACTCTTTAAAAGCGGATGCATATAAAGCTTTTAAGGCTTATAGTGATAATGATGATTTTTATTTTCTTGACTATGTTGAACAATGTAATGATAATAATACTTTTTCATGGTCATATTATCCACCTAGTGAATTTAAGATAGCAATTTATAGTAGTAAAGATAAAACTTTAAAAGTCAGTGAAGTTATTAAAAGAGTTGCATTTGATAGTTATTATGAAGTAACTTATGGCGATGAGTTAATAGTTAAAGAAAAAATAGAATTAGGTAATAAATTACTAATGTTTTTATTAAGAGTAGTTTTAACTATTCTAATAGAATTAGTTATTGGTTTAATATTTGGTTATAGAAGTTCTAAAGAAAGAAAAACAATTATCATTACCAATTTAATTACACAAATTTTATTAAATATAGCGATACTATTATTTGATTATTATATGGGATTGTTAGTATGGATATTTATATTCCCAATTTTAGAAATAGTAGTAACTATAATTGAAGCTATTGTTTATCTTGCAAAATTTAAAGATCATAAGAAATTTAAAACTATTATATATAGTTTAATAGCCAATTTATGTACATGTTTGCTAGGAATGTATACTAGTTTTATTTCTAGTGTATAATTTTATTGGAGGTATTTAAGATGATTGGATTATTAATATCTATAGCTCTTAGTGGATTGGCTGGATATTTAGCTGCAAATATTATGGGCCTTAATGGACAATGGTATGTATATGTAATACTTGGTCTATTAGGAGGAATAGTAGGAGGAATTATTTTTGGATTATTAGGATTTGCCTCTTATTCAATAATTAGTGAAGCTATTGTTTCAGTAATAGGAGCTTGTATTGTCGTATATTTATATAGAAGACTACAAAAATAACCTAGAAATAGGTTATTTTTTAAATAAAACCTTGGTATAATTATCTTAGAGATAGTTACATAATGGAAAACAATAATTCTTTAAAAGCAAATATTAATTCTAGACTTTGCAAAGGCTGTGGTATTTGCGTTTTATTTTGTCCTAAAAAGATAATCGAAGTTAAGCAAGACAAAGCTTTTATTAATAATATTGATGATTGTATAGGTTGCAGACAATGTGAATATCATTGTCCTGATTTTGCGATTGTGGTAGGAGATAATAATGGGTAGTTATCAAATTATGACAGGTAATGAGGCTTGTGCAAGAGCTGCGATTGCTGCAGGAATGAGTTTTTTTGCAGGATATCCTATTACTCCTGCAACAGAAATTGCAGAATTATGTAGTGAACTTTTACCACAAAACAATGGTGTATATATGCAAATGGAAGACGAGATTGCATCTATTGGCGCTATCATTGGGGCAAGTGCCGCAGGTAAAAAAGTTATGACAGCTACTAGTGGCCCGGGTTTTTCTTTAATGCAAGAAAACTTAGGTTGGGCACATATCAATGAGATACCTTGTGTAATTGTGGATGTCATGAGAAAAGGACCATCAGGAGGTTCGGCTACCTTACCTGCACAAGCCGATATTATGCAAACAAAATGGGGAAGTCATGGTGATTATCGAAGTTTAGTAGTAGTTCCAAATTCCGTAGAAGAAATATACACAGAAACTATTCGTGCTTTTAATCTTGCGGAGAAGTATCGTCAACCAGTAATTCTTCTATATGATGCAGTATTAGCTCATATGTCAGAAAAAATATATGTAAGAGATTTAGATGAAATTGAAATAATCAATAGATCAAAACCAAGTTGTGATAAAAAAGACTACAATCCGTTTAATTATGAAAGTAGTAAAGTTGCGCCACTTGCAAGTTTTGGTGAAGGATATAAGATACATTTCTCTGGTTTAACACATGATGAAACAGGCTTTCCTGTAAGTAATCAAAATACTACAGGTCTAGAAGTGTTAATACATCATTTATTTGATAAGATTGATGATAATTACGATAAAGATATTAAAAAATATGAAACATTCATGGTTGATGATGCAGATGTATTAGTAGTAAGTATTGGCATTACTTCTAGAAGTGCAAAAGCTGCAGTCGCTGCTGCAAGAAAACAAGGTATAAAAGCAGGATTATTTAGACCTATCACTATGTGGCCATTTCCTCATGATGATTTTTCTAGAATTAATCTTAAATCTAAAGCTATCGTTACTGCTGAAATGAATAATGGACAACTGAATCAAGTTGTTATAGAAGATATAGATAGAAATCAAAAATTAGTTATGAAAAACCTTTATGATGGTAATCAGATAAGAGATATTGATATTTTAAATTCAATTATTGAGGCTAATAAGTATGAACAATGATATATATTCTAAATATTTAGTTAAGCTTCCTACAATGTGGTGTCCAGGTTGTGGTAATGGCATTGTTTTGCAAGCAATAATTCGATCTATTGATGAAATGGATTTAGATTTAGATAAAGTTGTCTTTGTCTCAGGAATAGGTTGTTCATCTAGAGCAGTGAATTATTTGAATTTTGATTGTATGCATACAAATCATGGTAGGGCTATAGCTTTTGCTACGGGTATAAAAATGGCTAATCCGGAATTAAAGGTTATTGTTTTAACAGGTGATGGAGACTGTGCAAGTATTGGCGGAAATCATTTAATACATGCTTGTAGAAGAAATATTGATTTAACTATTATCTGCATGAATAATTCAAATTATGGTATGACAGGTGGTCAATACTCGCCAACTACACCAATAGGTTCAATAACAAAGACAAGTATTTATGGAAGCTATGAACCACCATTTGATTTATGTGATTTAACAAAATCTGCAGGAGCTAGTTTTGTAGCAAGAGCTGCAACATACTATCCTGTACAAATGAAAAATATTATTAAGAATGCAATTAATCACAAGGGATTATCTTTTGTGGATTGTGCAAGTGATTGTCCAAGTTTATATGGCAGATTAAATAGACTAAGCGATGCTGCTAATATGATGAGTTTATGGAAGGATAGATTAGTAACAATTAAACAAGCTGAAACAATGTCTAGTGAACAACTTCAAGGAAAAGTTATTTGGGGAGAATTTGTGAATAATAATGATCGTGAAGAATATTGTGATATTTATGCACGTAATATATCTAAAGCAAAGGAGTCAATAAATGGCTAGCTTTCAATTAAGATTTTCTGGTACTGGTGGCCAAGGAATGATGTTGATAGGTGATCTGATGGCTCATTACTATGGTTTAAAGAAAGATAAACAAATCGTTTTATTAAAATCATATGGTCCAGAAGCAAGAGGTGGAGCATGTAGGAGTGAATTAATTGTAGATGATCATCAATGTTATCCTGCAATCACTAGTCCTGACTTTTTATTATGTATGTCTAAGCAATCTTATGATTTATATACAAAGGATATTAATGAATCTACAATCATTCTAATTGATGAAGAATTAGTTAGTGAAGTTGATGATAAACACAATTCAATTTATAAAATACCTCTAACTAATATTGCTAAAGAAAAAACAGGTAAGACAATTTGCGCAAATATTGTTGCACTAGGTGCTATTACAAAAATTTTAAATCTTGATCATGATGTAATGTTGGAAGTATTAAAAGAAAAATTACCAAGCAAAATATTAGATATTAATTTATTTGCTTTTGAAGAAGGCTTTAAGTATTTGGAGAATTAAGATGAATCTACACGAATATCAAGCTAAGCAATTTTTTAAAAAATATAATATAGATGTTCCTGAAGGTTTTTTAGCAAACAATCTAAATGAAGTTAAACAAATAATGGAAGATCATTTTTTAAATGATAGAGTTGTTTTGAAGGCACAAATACATTCAGGTGGAAGAGGCAAAGCAGGTGGTGTTTTATTAGCTGATAATTGTGACGAAGCAATTGATAAAGCTAAAGAATTATTTGGAAAGAAATTAGTTACTAAACAAACAGGTCCTAGTGGGAAAATAGTTAAAAAAATATATATTGAAAAACAATCTAATATTGATAGAGAAATATATTTATCAGAACTTATAGATACTAATACTGGTAAACATACTTTTGTTGTATGCAAAGATGGTGGAACATCTATTGAAGAACTAGCTGAAACTAATCCCGAAGCTATTATAAAATTAGCTATCGATCCTGATTTAGGTTTTAATGTTGATAATACATTAAGTGTATCTAAGAAGATGGAATTAGATGAAAATAATACAAAGCAATTTGTATCAATCATGCAAAGAATGCATGAAATGTTTATTAAAGAAGATTGTACATTAATTGAAGTAAATCCTTTAGCTTTATGTGATGATAAATTAATCGCTTTAGATGGCAAGGTCATACTTGATTCTGATGCATTATTTAGACATCAAGAAAACATTTCGTTGCAAGACAAAGATGAAGAAGATCCTTTAGAATTACAAGCAAGCGAAAATGGTATGAACTATGTTTCATTAGATGGAAATATCGCTTGCATTTGTAATGGTGCAGGTCTAGGAATGTCTACTATGGATACCATATATCATTATGGTGGTAAGCCTGCAAACTTTATGGATACTGGTGGAACTATAACTATTGAAAAAGCATATAAGGCATTTGAAATTGTAACTAGAGCTAGTAATGTTGAAGCAGTAGTAATAAATATTTTTGGTGGCATTGCTAGAACTGATTTGATAGCTGAAGGTGTATGTAAAGCAATAGAGGACTTAGATTATAAAAAGCCAGTAGTTGCAAGAATAGAAGGAAACAAAGCTGAAATTGCACATGAAACTTTAAAGAATTGTAAAGTTAAGATCACTCTAGCTGAAAACTGTTCAGATGCTGTAATTAAAGTTTTAGATTTATTAAACAAAGGAGAAAACCAATGAGTATCTTTGTGGATGAAAATACAAGAGTTATAGTTCAAGGAATCACTGGTTCTCAGGGAAGTTTTCATACTGATTTAATGCTTAAATATGGAACTAAAATTGTTGCAGGAACAAATCCTAAGAAAGCAGGTAGTACAGTTTGTAATGTGCCAGTATACGCAAGTGTAAAAGAAGCTAAAGAAAAAACAAATGCTAATGCATCAATAATCTTTGTTCCACCATTTGCAGCAGCTGACGCTATTATTGAAGCTATCGACGCTAAGTTAGATATATGTGTATGTGTTACTGAAAACATTCCTATAAATGACATGGTTAAAGTAAATGCATACTTAAAAGATAAACAAACTAGATTAATAGGACCAAATTGTCCTGGTATTATTTCTGCAGAAAAATGTAAATTAGGAATTATGCCTCAAGATATTCATTTAAAAGGACATGTAGGCATAGTTTCTAGAAGTGGATCACTTACATATGAAACTATTAAACAACTAACAAAAATGAATATTGGTCAATCCACAACTATTGGTATAGGTGGTGATGGTATAAAGGGTACAAGTTTTTTAGATGCTTTAAAAGCTTTTAATGATGATGAAGATACTTATGCCATGATTATGATTGGTGAAATTGGTGGTACTGGTGAACAAGAAGCAGCAGATTGGGCATATCTGAATTGTAAAAAACCAATTGTTGGTTTTATTGGTGGAAGAAGTGCACCAGAAGGAAAAAGAATGGGTCATGCAGGGGCTGTAGTATCTGGTAAAGGTGGTTCTGCTTTAGATAAAATTAATTATCTACAGTCTAAAAATATAGTAGTTGCTGATATACCTGATCATATTGGTGAAACATTAAAAGAAGTATTAGAAAAGAATAGTCTTTTAGATAAATGTATTATTAAATAATAAATGATTTCACATTATTGTTTTCATCAAAAACAATTTCAATGTCTGCTTTATAATGAATTAAACATCCTGATTGGAGCAGTAATACTGTATTATTTGCAGGTGTAAGAGAGTTATTAGCACAAAACGTGTATCAATTTGGAAG
>CADBMV010000094.1 GCA_902795865.1 uncultured Erysipelotrichaceae bacterium
AGTGGAACTTCTTCTTTCTACATACTTTTTATTACTCAATTATTAAAGCATAGTTTCTATATAAAAGTCAATTATTTATTTAAAAATGAATATTGCAAAATTTTCATAATTTGAAAATTACTTTCAAATATCTGTTGACATTTTTCAATATTGTCATATAATAAACTCATAAAAAATCTATGTATAGAGGTAGCGATGCAGATGAGTAATACATGGAGCTGGCAAGCTATGAAATGTATGAAAGGCAATCATCGCCGAACATTGTAACTAGGCATAGTTATAATGTGGGGTTATAGGAAATACTTATAACACTCCTTCTTATGAAGAGGCGCTATTACTTACTTTCGATTAGTTCGTATGTAATGGTGCATACGATTTTTTATTGAAAGGAAGAGATTTATGAAAAAGATTTTAATTGCACTTATCTTAGTGCTGCTTGTGGGATGTTCAAGCACAAACAATAATACATCCAATGAAACTAATAATGTTTTAAAAGTAGGAATGGAATGTGACTATGCTCCATTCAATTGGACTCAAGTAGAGTCAAATGATACTAGTGTTGCGATATCTTCTGTTGATTATGCAGATGGATATGATGTTGTGATTGCTAGTATGATAGCTGAAAAGCTAGGTATGCAAGTAGAAATAGTTAAAACTGATTGGGATTCTTTAATTCCATCATTAAATGCTGGTGCTATTGATTGCATTATTGCTGGTATGACTGAGACTCCTGAAAGAGCTCAAGAAGTTAACTTTACAAGCCCATATTATGAATCAGATATGGTAATTGTAGTTAGAAAAGATTCTGAACTGGTGAATATTACAAATATTCAACAATTAGCTGGTTATAATGTTTTAGGTCAAGCTAATACTACATATGATGAAGTAATCGATCAAATTGAAGGCGTTAATCATATGACACCTTTAGCAACATATCCAAGAATGATTTTATCTTTACAAGCTGGTGAAGCAGATGCAATTACTGCAGAGCTTCCTGTAGCAAATGGTGTTGTTGCAGCAAATCCAGATTTAACAATTGTTTCCTTTGAACAAGGACAAGGTTTTACAGTTGATACATCTGTTTCAATTGCTGTAGCTAAGCAAAATGAAGAATTATTAAACAGTATTCAAACAGCTTTGGATTCTATTTCGCAAGATGAAAGATTAGCTATAATGCAAGCTGCTGTAGATAGACAACCTGCAAACGAGGAATAGAAAATGTCTTTAAGTAAGTGTCTAGAAATATTAACAAAGTACTTCCCTAGTTTCTTACTTGGTATAAGAACAACTTTAATAGTAGCTATATTAGGTACATTAATAGGTTTAATTATTGGCTTATTTATTGGAGGTATTAGAGCTGTTAAACTTGATAAAACTGCTTCTAAATCTGTATATATCATTAAAAAAATAATTGATATTATTACCAAGATATACATTGAAGTATTTCGTGGCACTCCAATGATGGTACAAGCAGTATTCATCTACTATCTTGTATATACAAATATCTTTAAATGGGACAAGATGTTTGCGGCTATATTTATTATTTCAATTAATACTGGTGCATATATGGCAGAAATCATCAGATCTGGTATTCAAGCAGTTGATCCAGGTCAAAATGAAGCAGCAAGATCTTTAGGAATGTCATCTAGTCAAACAATGATGAATGTTATACTTCCTCAAGCTATTAAAAACGCCTTCCCTGCTATTGGTAATGAATTAATTGTAAATATTAAAGATAGTTCTGTACTAATGATAATTTCAATTACGGAATTGATGTTTCAATCTAACTCTATCGCTGGTACGACATATCGTTTTACTGAAACATATTTTGTAACTGCAATGATTTATTTATTCTTAACTAGTATCTCTAGTTTTATCCTTCATTTAATAGAAAAAAGATTAAATAATACTAAAACATCATTTCCTCAATCTGATACTAATATACATAGTATAGTAATAGCTTCTAAAGGAGAATAATTATGGCTCTTATTGAAATAAAAAATGTAAAGAAAAGCTTTGAAACTAATAAAGTATTATCTGATATCTCCTTTGAAGTTAATAAAGGTGATGTTGTATGCATGATAGGACCTTCAGGTTCTGGTAAAAGCACAATGCTAAGATGTATTAATTTATTAGAAGATATTGATGAGGGTCAAATAATTGTTTTAGGACAAGATATAAATAAAATCAAAGATATTAATGCATATCGTAAAAATGTCGGAATGGTCTTTCAACAATTCAACCTATTTAATAATATGAATGTCTTAGATAATTGTGTACTAGCACAAGTTAAAGTATTAAAAAAAGATAAAAATGAAGCTGAACAAGTAGCAATACAAAGACTTAGTGAAGTAGGTTTAAAAGATTTTATTTATGCCTTCCCTAACACTTTATCTGGAGGTCAAAAACAAAGAGTAGCTATAGCTAGAGCATTATGTATGGATCCTGAAATATTGTTGTTTGATGAGCCTACAAGTGCTTTAGATCCGCAAATGGTTGGTGAAGTATTGAATGTTATTAAAAACTTAGCAGATCAAGATATGACAATGGTTATTGTTACTCATGAAATGGCATTTGCAAAAGATGTTGCAGATAAAATAGTCTTTATGGATGATGGAATAATATTAGAAGAAGGAAGTCCTGATCAAATATTCAATAATCCTAAAAATGAAAGAACTAGACAATTCTTATCTAGAATAATATAAGCAGCTATAAGCTGCTTTTATTCTAGTTCTATCTTATTAACATGCATATTGTTGTCATCATCAATAATAACTTTTGCATAGCAAGGACTAGAAAAATCTCTATTGTATGAACAACTGCCTGGATTTATTAATCTAACACCATCAATATATCTATCATCATACATATGAGTGTGACCATAAAATACTACATTACATTTCTCTTGAATAGCTTTTTGAGCAAGTCTATTAATAAAATATGTATATCCATCACCATGTATCATTAAAATACGATAATTGCCAATTTCAAGTATTCTTTCTTTTGGATAATCTTGATCCCAATCATTATTTCCTTTTACACATGCAAAAGGAGATATTTCTTCATATGGAACACAAGCATCACCACAATGTAAATAGTAATCGCAATCAGGATTATCATTTAAAATGCGTTGTATACAATCCATATTCGCATGATTGTCAGATACTAAACATATTTTCAGCACTTTAATAAGAAATCCTTTCCTTTTAATACTTCATATTCACTTAAATCATTAAAACCTATTTGTCTTAAACATTCATAAGCACCTATAGCAACACAATTTGAAAGATTTAAACTTCTTGCATCAGCTCTCATAGGAATTCTAAAACATTCATCTAAGTGATCTTTTAAAATAGATTTTTCAATACCTTTAGATTCCTTACCAAATACTAAGTAAATATCTTTATCTTTATCAAATTCACATTTATCAAATGATTTTAAAGCATATCTTGTAAAGAATACAAATTGCCCTTTCTTATCTTTAATAAATTCATTCCAATTAGGATAAATATAATAATTTAAATCATCTATATAATCCATTCCACTTCTTTTTAAATGTTTTTCATCTAAAACAAAACCTAGAGGTTCAATTAAATGAAGATTCATTTTAAATACTGAACATGTACGCATAATATTACCTGTATTTTGAGGTATTTCAGGTTCAAATAAAACAATGTTAATCATTAATATACCTCTTATTCAAATAATAGATAAACAGATAATAAATAATTAAAACAATAATAAAACTGTTTACTATTGTGCTAACTAAATGAAAGAAAAATTCAGGAGGAACTATCATTATTAAGATATCTTTATTTAAATCCAATATCCATAAATCATTCCCCGCAAAGAATACGTGATGGAAAAAATTCCAAAATGAATTAAAGTCTATAACAATCCAAATAATTAATATTGAAATAAATACAACAAATAATTTAAATACATTATTATTAGCTTTATAAAACTTATTAATTAACTTATTAAAACAAATGAATAAAAATGTAGATATAAATACAATTAAAGCTATAAAGCCAAAATAAATAGATGTAATATTAAGTTTTTGAACATCTACCATATGAGCTTTCTCATCAGCAGTAAAAACTTCTCTTAATTCTCCATTAATAAACATCTGTTTATTTAAAGAAGCATTACTATCATTTAAATAGTTCAAAGTAAAAGAAGTTAACTCATCTAATTCGTCATTACTAATTCCTATATATTCAGCTATAGATTTATTATTTAAAGTTAATTTACGATGTTCAGATTGATAAAAAGATTCATTAAAACACCAAAAATGTATTACTGAAAGTAATGAAAGTAATATAAAACTTATTGAACAAATATAATAAATAAAACTATAGTTTCTCTTTTGCATCGACAATCCATTTCTTTAAAGCTTTAGCTCTATGTGAAAACTCATCTTTATAATCAGGTCCTAATTCAGCCTCTGTTTTATTAAATTCAGGTATAACAAATATTGGATCATAACCAAAACCTTTATCGCCCTTCTTTTCATAAGCGATTGTTCCTTCGTTTTCTCCTTCATAATAAGAAACATCGCCATTAGAATCTATAAAGCACATTGCATCAACAAATTTAGCACCACGATTATCAGAATCTTTCATCATTTCTAATATATAATCGTTTTTTTGATCATAATTTAGACCAGGTAGATATCTTGCAGAATGAATACCAGGCCCACCATTTAAAAAATCTAGACAGATTCCAGAATCATCTGCAATAGTAGGTAAATGAAATAAATCATAATAATATTTAGCTTTTATATAAGCATTTTCTTTAAATGTTGAACCATTTTCATCAGGTTCTTCATGATGATTAAAATCTTTTGGACTTAATAGTTCAATATCTATATTATTTCGTTTTAAAATATCTTTTATCTCTATAATTTTATCTGGGTTGTTAGAAGCTATAAATAGTTTTTTCATAATAAAAATTATATTATAAATCTATTTAAATTGTGAATTTTTCGATTATTGTTTGTACTAAAGGATTTCTAACTACATCAGAATTATTAAAAGTCACAAAAGCAATATTACTAATATTATCTAGTTTTTCTCTAGCGATTATTAAACCTGACTTATTCTTACTAATATTTAAATCAATTTGAGTTATATCACCATTAACAATCATCTTAGAATTAAAACCAAGTCTAGTTAAAAACATCAACATTTGTTTATCAGTTGTGTTTTGAGCTTCATCTAAAATGATAAAAGCTTCATCTAAAGTTCTTCCCCTCATATAAGCTAAAGGCATTACTTCAATAGTTCCTTTTTCAATCAATTTATCTTTTTGTTCGCTTCCTAATATAGCATCTAAGCTATCATAGATAGGCATTAAATATGGATCTACTTTTTCTTTTAAATCACCAGGTAAAAAACCTAATGATTCCCCTGCTTCAACTGCAGGTCTAGTTATTATTATCTTTTTAACTTTATCCTTTTTTAAATAATCTACAGCTAATAATACAGATAAAAAAGTTTTACCTGTACCTGCTGGACCAATACTTATTACTAAATCATTTTTTTCAACTTTTTTGATAAATTCATATTGATTAGCTGTCTTACATTTAAAAGGTTTGCCATTATATGAATATGCGATTACTTGGTTTTGAAAATCATTAAATGATTCTTCATTCAAATTAATAAAAGATTGTTTAATAAAATCATAATCAATAATATTATCACTAGCTTTAGATAATAAATAATCCATATGTTTAAAAAATTTATTATTTAGTTGAACATCATCTGATAATAATTTAAAAGAATTATCTCTATAAACTATTCCACAATCATATAAGCTTTCAAGTAATGAAATATTCTTATCATTAATACCAACTAAATTTTTAATACTTTCATGATCTAAATCTGTAATAGTGTATTGCATATCTTATTTAAAATCTCCTTTATCAATGTAATCAACCCAAGTGTTTCCACCTATATATTTTATAGCATTATAGCCAAATTTATTAGCTATCTGAAGCGATTGTTCAATACTATTATTATTTAATAAGGAATATATAAAGCCTGATACAAAGCTATCACCAGCCCCTGTAGTATCAAGTGGCTTTTCATCTAAATTATATTTATGATACTTTCCTTTATAAAAACATCCATGACTTCCACATTTAATAATTACATTTTTAACACCTGTTTTATATATTTCGCTTTCAATTTTATAAATATCATCATTATTACAAAGTAGTTTTGCTTCAAATTCATTTAAAAAGAAATAGTCAACATATTTTAAACAAGATAAATCTGTTATTTTTTCATTATGTTTAGCAGTTGAAGTATCAACACATAAGATGATATCTTTTTCTTTTATTTTAGAAAATAATATTTCTAAATCATTATTTTTAAGTTCTTCAGAAATGAATAAAGATGCAAAACTAACAAGCTTACAATCATCATCAATATTAATATCATCTAAACTAAGTTTTCTAACACTACCATTCTTATTACCTATGAATATTCTTTCACCATCATTATCAATTAAAACAATTGATATATAAGTATCGATATTATCTTTTAAGATATTTAAATTATACTTAATATTTTTTTCATTTAAGAAATTAATAATTTGTTTACCATGATAGTCATTACCTAGTATAGTCACTAACTTAGTATCAATACCAAAGTGATTTAAACATACCGCTTCATTTAAGCCATCACCACCAAAATAAGTTTTGATATCATCTACTTTATGTTTATTAGATAATAAAAGATTCTTATCATAACCTTTAATAAGAATATCTATACATGCTGCACCAATAATATTTACTTTAGACATCTATATCTATTATAAAAGAAAAGCAACGTGATGTTGCTTATTTGCTTCTTCTTAATTTTCTAGCGTTTTCTCTTTTTAATCTTTTCTTAACGCCTGGTTTTACATAATATTCTCTTTTTCTAACTTCTAAAAGAGTTCCATTACGAGAAACTTGTCTTTTAAAACGACGAAGAGCATCATCTAATTGTTCGTTTTCTTTAACAAGAACTTTTGCCATAATTTCACCCCCTTTACAGTCAGCTATTTAATTATAAACTAAACTATCCACCTTTTTCAATTAATTTTGTACCAGATGATGTTCCTATTCTATTTGCACCTAATTCAATCATTTTAAGGAAATCATCTTTAGTTTTAACACCACCTGCAGCTTTAATTAAACAATTATCTTTAACAACATCTTTCATAAGTTTAACATCTTCAAAAGTTGCGCCACCTGTAGAAAAGCCTGTAGATGTCTTAACAAAATCAGCTTTAGCTTCTAGCACGCATTTGCATGCTTCTATTTTTTCTTCATCAGTTAATAGACAAGTTTCAATAATAACTTTTAAAGTTTTATCTTTACAAGCTTTTTTAATTTGCCTAATTTCATCTGTTACATAATCATAGTCTTTATCTTTTAATCTGCCAATATTGATAACCATATCAACTTCATCAGCACCTAATTCAATTGCGTTGCTCGTCTCAAAGACTTTAGCAGCTGTTGTCATTGCTCCTAAAGGAAAACCAATAACGCAACATACCAATACATCTGATCCTTCAAGTTGCTTTTTACATAGCTCTATATTGCATGTATTTACACATACTGATTTAAAATTATATTCTTTAGCTTCATTACAAAGATTAATGATTGCTTGTTTACTAGCATCAGCTTTCAATAAAGTATGATCTATATATTTAGATAATTGCATTTTCTTCTCTCCTTCTTTTTTCAAGATATCTCTTTGCATAGAATTTATCGCCATTATAAAATTCCTTACCTAAACCTTTATTTAAATATTCTTCATTTCCTTTGCCAACAATTAATAAAATATCGTTTTTATTCATTATTTCTATGGCATTTTCTATTGCTAAAAATCTAGTAGAAGAATACATGGTTCTGGAACTTGTAATATATTTATCACATCTTTGTAAAATTGACATAACTTCACCTTCTAATGATTCATTTTCTGTAAAGATGGTTACATCTAAATACTCTTCACAAAGTTGTACTATTTTTTCAATACGCTTATCGCCATCTGTATAATCTATGCCAATTACACCAATTACTTTATTTTTATTTTTTGCAAATTTAGCATATTTAAATAAAGCTTCAATTGCATTTAAATCAAAAGCACAATCAACTATTATATTATATTCATCATCAACTCTTTCCATAACTCCTTCTACTTCTGGAGCATTTTTAAATACTTCGATAATTTCAGCTAAATCATGACCTTTTACACATAAGGCAACAATAGCTGCAGTTAAATTATAAACATTAGACATACCTTGTATCTTACTAGAAACAGGATATGCTTTTTCATCATGAATTATTTTATAAGAAATACCTTTAGAACTTAAAGAAACATCTCTAATTTGATAATCAGCGATAGTTGATGTTCCATAAGTTGTGCATGATTCAAAACAATCTTTTACTTCGTTATATGAAAAATCATCAATATTATAAATAATCTTAGTATTAGCTTCTAAAGAATATAAATATTTCCTTAATATATTAATATAATCTACAGAATGATATTCACTTGATTCTTTACTAGTGCAAGTATAAATAAAATAGTCAGGTAAAATAGTATCAAGTTTTTGTAGATTCAATGAAGAAGCACTAGCTTCAAAAGTAACAGATTCTATCTTATTCTTTCTTAAAGTATTCAATACTTTTAAATTATCTAAACCATTTAATGTAGGAAAAGATGATTTTAAAGAAAACTTACCATATTTAATACCAAGAATACCTACATATCCACAAGTAGAAATCTGATTTAAATAAAAATTAATAAAAGTTGCAACAGAACTTCTTCCATAATTACCAGTAATAAGATATTTATCTATACCTTCATTAGGATTATTAAAGAAAAGATTAGCTGTATGTTTCATAGCTAATTTAACATCAGGAACTTTAATTAAAATAGCTTTAGGTTTTTTAACTAAATCTTTACTATAAACTATAGCTTTTGCCCCATTAGCAATAGCTTCATCAATATAATCATGTCCATCATATTTAATGCCATCCAAACAAAAGAAAATAGCATCTTTCATTGGAACACGAGAATCTACTGATAATTGTTTAACATCTAATTCTGGAGCACCTTTAAATAATTCACTTAATAACACGTCCTATAACCTCTTTATCAACTTTTTCAATTTCTACATCTATAATACTACCGATTTCATGTATTCCTTTAATTTTAATATATATATACTCTTTACAATATCCATAAGAATACATTTCATCATTTCTTTCAATTAAAACTTCAACTTTTTTATTTAAAAAGCTCTTCTTATATTCTAAATAATATTCACTACTTAAATCAATTACTCTTCTAACTCTTTGTTTCTTAATTTTAGAGTCTACATGATTATCCATTTTATCTGCAGGTGTATTAGTTTTTCTAGAATAAGGGAAAACATGAATAAATGAGAATTTAATATCTTTTAAATTATTAAATGTATTTTCAAATAATTCATCTGTTTCATTAGGAAAACCTACTATTAAATCAGTAGAAATACTTATATTTGGTATTTCTTGTCTAATATAATTAGTTCTATCTTTAAAATATTCAATAGTGTAAGGTCTATTCATCAATTTAAGAATGGTATTATCGCATGATTGGACAGGAATATGTAAGTGTTTCGCAAATTTATCATTATTTTTAATTAAATCAATGATTTCATCACTAATCTCTGTAATTTCTATAGAACTAAGTCTAATAGTTTTTATCTTATCGATTTTAGCTATTTCAGACATTAATTTACATAAATCATATTCACCATCAAAGTATCTGCCAGTATGTATACCCGTTAATACAATTTCTGAGTTCTTTTCACTTAAAGATTTAGATATTTCAATAACTTTATTATGATCAGCGCTTCTTTGTCTTCCTCTAGCATAAGGAATAATGCAATAGCTACAAAATTGATTACAACCATCTTCTATTTTAAGAAAAGATCTTGATTTAGTAGGATATGATTCTATATATAAATCCTCAAATCTATCGCTTATTACTTCGTGAACATTATTAATCTTATTTCCAGCCAAAATAAGGCTCACTATCTCATCTTTACTATCTGAACCAATTAATAGATCAACGTCTTCAAAAGTCTTATCAGAAGGTTTAATTTGCGCTAAACAGCCAATAGCAACAATATAAGCATTTTCATTATTCCTTCTAGCATCATGAATAAACTTTCTTGTTTTAGCTTCAGCAGTATTAGTTACACAACATGTAAAGACAATATAAATATCAGCTTTATCTTTAAAGCTAACTTCATCAAAATATTTATTCATATTTTCTCTTACATAGGTTGCTTCATAATCATTAACTTTACAACCTAAAACCATCATTGCATATGTTTTCATTGACTCTTACTCACAATTATACTACTCATATAAATAGCTGCAGTTTCAGCTCTTAATATTCTTTTTCCTAAACTTATAGATTCAAAACCTAAATCACATAGTTTTTGATACTCATTATCCTCAAAACCACCTTCAGGACCAATAATATATGTGATACTATCATCTACCTTGATATCGACAATATCATTCTCAGATTCATAACAAATATAATTATTTTTAGATAAATATTGCTTTAAATCATTTAGTTTATCTACATATACTAATTCAGGAATAATATTTCTATGAGATTGTTCAGCAGCTTCTAAAACAATCTTTTTAAATCTATCAATCTTTTTAGTATCTTTAATCTTTAAAACACTTCTAACAGCCTTATATAAGACAATTCTTTTGATGCCTAATTCCACTAATTTTTGTATAGTTAGTTCTAATTTATCTGATTTTATTAAACATAATATACATGTGATATTATTCTTTAATTCGTTATTTTCATCTAATAATCTAATAATTCTACATCTTTTATTATCAATTAAATGAGCTTCATATATCTTAGAATCAATATCACATATTCTAAAAATATAAGAACTATCTTTTCTTAATACTTTAATAAGATGATATAAAACATCTTCATTTAATTCTATTTCATCATTAATGTTTATTTTTTTATTAATAAAATATTGTTGCATAGAATAATTATAACAAAAAGACAATTTTACTTGTCTTCTTGTGTTTCTTCTAGGAATGTTATTTTAATTTCGTTTACTTTTTTAGAATCAGCGTCTGTAACTTCTATATGCATATTCTTATAATCAAAGCTATCACCAACTAAAGGTATTCTATCTAAAACATCTATTACCCAAGCAGATGTAGTATTAAATTCGAATTCTTCATCTGTATCAATTGCGAAATGTTCAAATAGATCATATACATCTAATGTACCTTTCACAAGATATTCATTATCAGATAGTTTTTTATAGTATTCTATAACTTCATCGTGTTCATCATAGATTTCACCAACTAATTCTTCTAAAATATCTTCCATTGTTATTAAACCTTGTGTTCCACCATATTCATCAACAACTATAGCTAAATGAGATTTAGATGTTTGAAACTGTTTTAATAAAGAAGATATTTTAACTTGAGGTGAAGTATAAATAACTTCTTTTAGCATTGTTTTGATATTAGAATTCTTTTCATATAAAAGATGGTAATAGAAATCTTTTTCAATTAAAACACCTATGATATTATCTATACTATTTTCATATACTGGAAGTCTAGAAAAGCCTGAATCACGATATTTAAGTTCTATATCTTCTGGACTATCTTCATTAATATCAATAGCTACAACATCAATTCTTGGTGTTAATATTTCACCTACATCTAAATCATTAAACTCTAAAGCATTTGTGATTAAATCAGCCTCATGATCTTCAATATCACCTTCTTCATTAGCTTCTTCAACCATAGTAATAAATTCATCTGTAGAATAAGTCTCTGATTCAGAATTAAACATCTTAGATATTAATTTTTCTAAATTATTAACCACAATTCTTATAGGAAATACTATTGTTAATGTTGTAGCTGCATCATTAGCTACAGTATTATTTGTA
>CADBMV010000095.1 GCA_902795865.1 uncultured Erysipelotrichaceae bacterium
AGGGAATAGATAATGGCTAGAGTAAAAGGATCAACTCCTACAAGAAACAGAAGAAAAAGAATTTTAAAACTTGCTTCAGGTTATTTTGGTTCTAAACACTTATTATATAGAACTGCTCATGAACAAGTAATGCATTCTTGGAAGTATGCTTACATTCACAGAAGAGAATTAAAAAGAGAAATGCGTAAGCTATGGATTGCAAGAATTAATGCTGCAGCTAGAATGAATGGTCTATCTTATTCAAAATTAATGCATGGTTTAAAACAAGCTGATGTTGCAGTAAATAGAAAGATGCTTTCAGAAATCGCAATTCACAATCCTGAAGACTTCACAAAAATTTGTGAAATAGCTAAAAAGGGTAAAGCAGAAGAAACAAAGAAAGCTACTAAGAAAAAAGAAACTGTTGAAGAAGTAGCTAATGAAACAGAAGAAGTAAAGACTGTTAAAAAAGTTACTAGAAAAAAGAAAACAGATGAATAATTGAGGCTTAGCCTCTTTTATGGTCTGTTGGTGAAACGGTTAACACATCGCCCTCTCAAGGCGACATTCACGGGTTCGAATCCCGTACAGATCACCAATATGAAATTTAAGCTATCATTTGATAGCTTTTATTTATGTAAATAATATTAATTTAAACTTTTAAGTGTTAAAATCATTATGTGAAAAAGTTATTTTCTAAGAAAAACTTATATTTATTCTTTATGTTATATACATTACTAACTATTGCAGTTAGTGTTTATAATTTGTTTTTTAAATCTAGCTATGATTATTTAGGTTTTTGGCATGAAATATATAGATTTTTCTTTTTACTAGCTTTATTATTTACTCTAAATATCATAACAAACTTTAATTTTAAAAAAGGTTTTAAATCTATATTAGATAATTTATTACCTTTATTGTTGACATTACTTGCATTTGGATTATTACTATATTTTAAAGGTGATTTAGATTTAGATATGATTAAAAAACTACTAACATATCTAATTATGGTAGTAGTATGCTTAGCACTTTTAAGATCTATTTATTATGCATTAAAAACATGGATAAAAGAGACATTATTATCTAAAAGAAAGAAATATTTAAGTTTAGTATCATTATTATTAATATTTTTAATTATTCTTCCTTGTTTAATATATTATTTCATTCATGGTTTTTCTAATTTAACATCATTATTTAAAACAAATAACTATTATTTAGCTGCATTAATACTTTTTGTATTGTTGATAATTGCTTTATCTATTTCATTTAATAATAAAGATGAAATTAGCTTAGATGTAATAATAGGGTTATTGTTTTATTATATTTTATGGTTTGTGATAGGCTTTAATAATTTAAATGTCTATACTATTGAAATAATGCAATTGTTAGGTTTTATTGTCTTATTATTATATGAAAAACATAACAATTTAGATCATTGTGTACCTATAAGTATTTTTATAATTGTTTTAATTAGTATTGGTGCATATATTCACTTTAAAAAATAAACAAACTATTTAAGTTTGTTTATTGCTTCTTTAATTCTATTTAATGTTTCATCTTTACCAAGTATTTCAGCTATAGCTGTAGCACCACCTGGAGCAACACTTCTTGATGATAACGCAACCTGTAAAGGATACATTAAAGTTATGTTTTTAATTTCTAATTCTTGTGCTTTAGACGCAAGACAATTAAAGATTTCATCATTATTAAATGTATCTAAACTTTCTAATGATTCTAGTATCTTAGGTAATAATTCTTTAGCTAATTCAGGATTTGTTTTAGCTTTTTTATTATTATATAAATCTACATCATAATCTTCAGTTTTATTTAAGAAAGATATCATATCTTTAATTTCAGATAATATGTTGATTCTATCATGGATTGCATTAGCTATTAATTTATAATCTAAATGATTATCAACTACATCATAAATATAAGGTTTAACTAATTCATAGTATTTATCAATATCCATATTTCTTAAATAAACACCATTCATCCAAGTTAATTTATCAATATCAAATATAGCTCCTGTTGTACCAATACGTTTAACATCAAAAGCTTTAGCTAATTCTTCAATTGAATAAATTTCTCTATCTTCATTTGGTGACCAGCCAAGTAGGGCAATATAATTCAATATAGCTTCCGGTAAATAACCTTTTGAAACTAAATCTTGGAAAGATGCATCACCATTTCTTTTAGAAAGTTTATTATGTTCATCTTTCATTACTGGAGGGCAATGTATATATCTAGGTATATCCCAATTAAAAGCTTCATATATTAGATTATATTTAGGTGTAGAAGATAAATACTCATTACCTCTAACTACATCAGTAATATCCATTAAATGATCATCTATGACATTAGCGAAATTATATGTAGGAAAACCATCAGATTTCAATAATACCATTTCATCTAATGTTTTGTTTTCTACAGTAATAGTTCCATATATTTCATCATTAAATGATGTAGTACCTACTGGATCAACATTTAATCTAATAGCATATTCTTCATTGTTTTTTAATTTATTATCAATTTCATCCTGTGTTAATTTATTACAAGGATCTACAAAATAAAATGAATTACCAGCTGCTTGTCTTTGTGCTTCTACATCTTCTGCTTTACAAAAACAATAATGGGCTTTTTTAAGCTCAATTAGCTTATGTGCATATTCACTATATAAGCCAAGTTTCATTCTTTCAGATTGAACATAAGGTCCATAATTACCACCTACATCAGGTCCTTCATCATGACTTAAATTACATGCTTTTAAAGTATCATAAATAATATCTGTGGCACCTTCAACTAATCTGCCTTGATCTGTGTCTTCAATTCTTAAAATAAAGTCACCATCATCTTTTTTAGCGATTAAATAAGCATATAAAGCTGTTCTTAAATTTCCTATATGCATATAGCCAGTAGGGCTAGGTGCAAATCTTGTACGTATCTTTTTCATAATATTAATCTCCTAATTCATTTTAACAAATCAAATATAATTAATGAAGGAATAATGTTTATTTTTGTAGAATAATTCTATTATTTAATATAGAATATATTTATGAAATTTGAATATTATCCAAAAGGTGTTTGTTCAACAAAATACACCATAGATATCGATGAAAACGATTGTATCACTTCTCTAGATATTGAAAATGGCTGTCCTGGTAATACTTTAGGTATTTCTAGAATAGTTAAGGGTATGAATGTTGATGATGTTATTAAAGCTTTTGAAAATGTTGATTGTAGAGGAAGAGGAACAAGTTGTCCTGATCAAATTTCTAAAGCTTTAAAACAATACAAACTTAGCCACTAAAACACGATATGTCGTGTTTCTTTAATTTGTTATGAAATATTTTGTTTATTTATTAGCTTCTATTATATTTATTGCTTTAGATCAATTTTCTAAGTTTTATATTGTTCAAAGCATTAAGTATGGAACTAAAATTCAGATTATCAGAAATTTCTTTTCTTTAACCAATGTAAGAAATTTTGGCGCTGGTTTTTCTATACTACAAAATCAAAAAACATTCCTAATATTTGTTCCAATTGTAGCTGTATTTGTATTAACTTACTTATTAGTAACTGAAAAGAATAAAAGAAAGATTACTTCTATTTCCTATATTTTGATCATTGCTGGAGCTATAGGTAATTTGATAGATAGAGTTAGATTGGGCTTTGTAATAGATTTTTTGGATTTTATTATCTTTGGTTATGATTTTCCTGTATTTAATCTTGCTGATACATTTATAACTATAGGATGTTTCTTATTGATTATTGATAATTTATTAGGTAGTAAAGATGCCAAGAATTGAACTAGTTGTTGATGAAGATAATACTGATATAAGATTAGATGTTTTTCTTGCTGAAAACACTGCTTTATCACGTTCTGCTATTCAAAAACTAATAGAAGAAGGGAAAGTATTATTAAATAATGAAATCCCAAATAAGAAGCTTAAAACAGTTTTGAATGATCATATTAGTTTTGAATATGAAGAAAAGACTCTGACTGATATTAAACCAGAAAATATCCCCTTAGATATTGTTTATGAAGATGAAGATTTAATAGTTATTAATAAACCCAAAGATATGGTGGTTCATCCTGCTGTAGGCAATGAATCAGGTACTGTTGTTAATGCATTACTATATCATTGTAAAGAATTAAGTGATATTAATGGTTATTATCGTCCTGGTATAGTTCATCGAATAGATAAAGATACTTCAGGTTTATTAGTTTGTGCCAAAAATAATCTTGCACATAGCTTTTTATCTGAACAATTAGTAGATAAGTCATGTTTTAGAAAATATTATGCTATTGTAAATGGCGTTATTCAAAATAGTGAAGGGGAGATCAATGCTCCAATTGGTAGAAGTGAAAACAATAGACAATTAATGACCGTTACTTCTAAAAATTCAAAAGAAGCTATTACTTTATTCCATGTACTTGAAAGATATGATAATTCTTCATTATTGGATGTTGAACTAAAAACAGGAAGAACCCATCAAATAAGAGTTCATATGAAATATATTAATCATCCTGTTTTTAATGATAATAAATATTCTAAGAAAACAATTGATAATACTGGTCAATATCTTCATGCTTATTATCTTTCTTTTATACATCCTAAAACTAAAGAAAGAATGTCTTTTAAAACAGCTATGCCTGAATATATGAAAAACTATATTATAAGTAAAGGTGGTAAATATTTAGGTGAATAACAATTATTACAAAGTCCTACAAGTTATTAATATACTTATAGAAAAGTATAACTTTATGCAAATATCATTAAAAGACTATGAATCTTTTAGTAGTGTAGAGGCATGGCTTAGAAATGAAAATGATCCTAATTTTTCTTTAATAAGAGTTACTTGTAAAGGTGCAAGTTCAAGTCAATATGATAATAATCGTATTGAAGATTATTTAGATTATTTTAAATGTCATAGAGATAATTTTTTAGATATTCATATTTCTAATGATGAATATGATAAACAATTGGAAGTATATAATTATTTAAATTTAGAAGATGCTTATGCATCTGGACACAATGTTTTTAATATTTATCCAGAAATATATGCATGTGTAAGAAATGTCGATAATATTGATAAAGAATATGATGTTTTGCTTAAGAATAAAAATAGAATCTTACTACAAAGATTTAATGAAAGATTTAAGATTAATAAAAGTAAACCAATAATCACATATATTATTATTGCTTTATGTGCTTTACTTTATATTTTAAAGATGGTTTTAAGCGTTAATTATTCTTCTACTATTGTTGATATTGCTTTAGGTGCTAACTATAATACTTTTACAGTTGGTTTAAAACAAGTATATCGTTTAATTACTAGTGCTTTCTTGCATGGTTCATTCTTACATTTATTCTCTAATGTATATTCCTTATATGTATTAGGTAGTTTTATAGAATCATATTATGGTCATTTAAAGTATTGTTTTATATTATTTAGTTCTATATTATTAGGATCTTTATCGCAAATAATATTTAATTCTAATTCTGTAAGCATTGGTTTATCTGGCGGCTTATATGGCTTGATGCTTGTGTTTATTATTGATTTAGTTATTAAAGGAAGAAGACCAATTACTACCTTTTTACCTTTAATATTTGTGAATTTAAGTATTAACTTTATAGCTAATATTGCTTGGATGGCTCATTTAGGTGGAATGATAGGTGGCTATCTTGCATATGTTTGTATTAATAGTGAAAGAAAGAAAGATATGATAATTCTATATGTATTATTTATGATATTTGTATTATTTAAATTCTTTACAATAGATAAGATTAATCCTTTTTATAAGACTAGTGATATGGAAGTTATAAAACTGTATAATGATATTGGATTAAAAAAATATAGTGATAATTTACTTATAAGATTAGCTAAAGTATATTCTAAATTTGGAGGGTAATATGGTTATATCTTGGAATGATTATTTTATGGGTTTGGCACATTTAAGTGCACTTAGATCTAAAGATCCTAATACTCAAGTTGGTGCTTGTATTGTGGATAAAGAAAACAGAGTTGTATCCATTGGTTATAATGGTATGCCTAGAGGTTGTGATGATAAAAAATATCCATGGGATAGAGAAGGTGGCTTCCTTGATACTAAGTATGCTTTTGTGGTTCATGCGGAATTAAACGCAATTTTAAATTCACCAAGAAGTGTTGATGGTTGCTCAATATATGTTTCATTATTTCCATGTAATGAATGCGCTAAAGCTATTATTCAATCTGGTATAAAAAAGATCATCTATGAATCAGATAAATATGATGGAACTGAAGGTAATATTGCATCTAAAAAAATGCTTATTGATGCAGGTATAGAATTAATACAATTAGATCATAAAGTTAAAGTAAGTTTAACTACAGATTAAAATATTCATCATTTTTATGAATTTTATATTGGCTCTTGTAGTATGCAAGAGCTTTTTCTTCGCCATTTTCTTTCAAATATAATAGATAATCACTTATTTGTTTTCTAGTTATTGGATGTATTGAGTTATATTCAATAGAATTAATAAAAAAATCATATGGATTAGCATCAGTATATTCATCTTTTTTATATGTTTTAGAAGCTGATATTCTATCAATAACAGATTCCAGCATATATCTATATGGCATAGGGAATACATATAATTGCTCATTCTTGTTTTGTCTATCTATCCAATATTCCCAATGATGTTTATTTCTACCTTTGTGATGTAGCCAGGCTTTAGAATGACCCGTTAGAGCTTTTTCGTGTGTTATTGGAGATCTAAAACCCTCATAGTATTTGACTTGTATAAAAAACTCTTCAAAAGAATACTTAGATAAGTCATGAACTAAGCCTTGATAGTACATTCCACACTTAAAACACATTTGTCTCACTAGTTTTCGATGATGGTGTACAGTTTTAAAATGTCCTATAAATTTTGATAAATAGCTATTTTCCATCTATAAAATTATAGCACTAATGTATTATAATATTAGTATGTTTAATCGCCACGAATCTAGGCAAAAACTTATATTTGTTCTTTATCAGCATTTATTATTACACAAGGATATAGATGTTTGTTTTGCTGATAATTTTACTGATGAAGATGAATTTTCTCTAACTATAATTGATGATATAAAAATAAACAAAGATAATTATATTGATGAAATATCCAAGTATTTAAATAAATGGTCTTTTGATAGACTTAATCTAATTGAGCAAGCTATTCTTTTAGAAAGTATATCTGAATATAAATTAGCTTTAAATGATAAGGCTGTAATTATTAATGAAGCTGTAATATTTGCTAAAGAGTATTGCGATGATGAGTCATATAAATATATCAATGGAGTTTTAGATAATATATGTTAAAACTAAGCGTTACTAGTTTACTTAGATATTTAAAAAATAAATTAGATAGCGATGATAATCTACAAAGAATATATGTTGTAGGCGAAATATCTAATTTTCACAGACATAATTCAGGACATTTATATTTCACTTTAAAAGATGAAAGTAGCGCCATATCATGCGTCATGTTTAAATCTAGTGCTTCTAGTTTAAATTTTGAACCTAAAACTGGGGATAAAGTTTTAATACTAGCTAATACTTCTATATTTGAAGTATCTGGACAACTTCAGCTTTATGTCTCAAAGATGTCTTTAGATGGTTTAGGTGATTTATATGCTAAATATGAATTACTAAAAAAGAAGTTAAGTGATGAAGGTAAATTTGATGATGATCACAAAATTGATTTACCTTGCGAATATATAAATAAAGTAGCAGTATTAGTTGGTGATAATTCAGCAGCTATGTCTGATATTAAAACATGTTTTAAAAGAAGATGGCCACTAGCCAAAGTAGATTATTATCCTGTTTTAGTACAAGGTAATACTGCTGCTAGTGATATCATAAGTAAATTATTAGAAGTTGATAAACTTAATTATGAAGCCATTATACTTGCAAGAGGTGGAGGATCATTTGAAGATTTATTCTGTTTTAATGATGAAAATCTTGTTAATACAATATATGGTTTAAAGACTTTTATTGTTACCGGTATAGGTCATGAGCAAGACTTTACACTTGCTGATTTTGTAGCTGATTTAAGAGCTCCAACTCCAACTGCTGCAGTAGAATTAATTACACCAGATATCGAAGATGTTATAGATGTAATAGAAGATTATGAATATAGAATTATTAGTAGTTTAACTGATATTTATGATAATAAATTAATGAGATATGATTATCTATTTGAAAGATTAATACATTTTCAAGATTTATTAAGTAATGTTTCTAATACTATCGATAATCATATTAACCGTATTAAACAAGCCATTCTTCATCAAATTGATATATATAAGAAAAATATTAAGTACTCTAATAATTCTCTTTCAAATAGACTTAATTTCAGCTTAAATCAGAAACAATTATTATTTAAACGATTAAATACATTATTAGAAGCTTATTCAAGCCAAAACGTCCTAAAAAGAGGGTATAGCTTAATTATTCAAGATGATAAAGTAGTAAAAAGTTCAAAAAAGCTTAAAGATAAAGAATTTAATATTAAATTCTATGATGGTAGTGTTAGCGCAATTAAGAAGGGGTAATTTATGGCAAAAGAATTAAAATTTGAAGATCAAATGAAAAAATTAGAAGAAATAGTTGAAAAACTTGAAAGTAATGATGTGGATTTAGATGATTCAATTTCTTTATATGAAGAAGGATTAAAACTATCTAAATCTTTAAAGGAACAATTAAAAAAAAAAAAAAAAAAGATAAATGAGTTAAATAAAAATGATGAATAATTTTGAATTATATATAGAAAACTATTTAAATAATCAAAGAGATTGTTTAATAACTGATGCGATGAGATATGCTCTTGAAGGTGGCAAAAGATTTAGACCAAGAGTAATCTTTTCAATTTTAAAAGGTATGAATATAGATGAAGCTATAGGTTATGATGCTGCATTAGCTTTAGAACTAATCCAAACATACTCTTTAATCCATGATGATTTACCTGCGATGGATAATGATGATTTCAGAAGAGGTAAACCTTCACTTCATAAAGCCTTTAAAGAAGATATCGCAATTCTTACTGGTGATCAACTATTAACTAATGCCTTTAGAGTTATATCTGAATCTAAAGTTTATAATTCTGATACTAAAGTTAATATCATTAATGCTTTAAGTAAATACGCAGGTATTGATGGTATGATATATGGACAATTATTAGATGTAAGTAGTAATCCAGATAGTATAAATCCTGATTTATTATTTGAAATCCAAGATAATAAGACAGGTGGCTTATTTAAAATTGCTAGTTTAATACCAATGTATATAAATAATGATAATAATGAAGATTATTATGTTAAGTTAGGTTCTTTAATAGGTCAAATATTTCAAAATCAAGATGATTTATTTGATTTAATTAAATCAAAAGAAGAAATGGGAAAAGATTTATCAGATCTAGATAATAATAAAGCTACGGCTTTAACATTATATTCTTTAGAAGAACTTAAAAATATTATTGATGAAGAATTTAAATATTTAGATGAATATTTAAATAATTCTAGCTTTAATCCTGTATATTTAAAAGAATTGTTAATAAAGTTAAAGGAGCGATAGTGTCTAATACTAAATCTATATTTGATATTAAAAATAGATGCGAAGAAATTCGTAGTTTTATTATTGATAAAATTTCTAAAGAAGGTGGTTATTTAACAAATAATTTATCAAATATAGAAGCATGTGTTGCTTTAGAAAGTATTATTACAGATAACGATATTTTAGTTTGTGATGATAAATATCTTACACTTTCTTTAGAAAAACTAAATATTAAAAACATTATCTACAACAATACTAATTCTTTATCTTATTGTTTAGGTTTATTGGATTCTAATAAATATGATCATATCTATTTATTATTAAATTCAATCAATGATGATTTAGTTTCTACTTTTGTATATCTTAAAGCAAGAAATGGTAACTATAATAAACTTACAATAATTTTTAATGACAATAATAATTCACAATTAGCTTTTATAAACAAGAATATTTTTACAAACAATCCTGCAGCTAATCTAATTAAAAACAATCTTAAAAAAGTTAGAAAAAATATCAATAATAAATCTTTAGATAATTTAGATAATACATTTTCTTATTTAAAAAATATTAATCCATTTGATTCATCAGTATTTTCATATATACAGATAAATGATGACATTAATGAATTACTAACTATTCTAAATAAACAAAATAACAAAATAAAATTCATTCAATATTTAAGTATAAAAGGGAAGGGTTATTTGTTTTCTCAAGAAAATCCATATCGTTATTTTTATACAAAGCCATTTAATATAGCTACAGGTAGATTATTATCTGAAGAAAATAATGACAATCTATATACCAAAAATATTATTGGAAAAACTATTGAAGACTTAATTAATCAAGATAATGAAATATATTGTTTAGTAAATAATATAGATATTGATTATGGAATTAATAACATCATTGCTAAGCATATTAATTATGTAATAGAGAAAGATTTAGTTTATAAAAGACTTATTAATTATGGTCTTGCTTTAGCTAGTAATAAGTTAGTATATATGCCTATGCTTGCAAAAGACTATAATGAAAATATTTATATGTTTAAAGATAAACTAAATATTAATTCGCATTTAGTAATAGGTGTTATTAATAATTCTGATATTGATTATGAAATATTAAAAGAATTAAATGATGTATATGTCTATGAAACATATAATAGCCATGATCTACAAAATTTAATGTATTCAATTAAAGAGTTTGATAAACCAATAATTATTATATTTGCGAATAAATGTTTAAAATATCAAAAAAATACTGATTTTAATACAAAAAAATTAGGAAAATGGAATTTTCTGGTTAATAATGATATGAAGGAAGTAATTATTTCTTCTGGTGTACAAATTAATAATATATATAAATCAATTATTGATAATAATTTGAATATATCACTGATTAATAGTGGGTTTATTAGTTCTATCGATAAAGATTTAATAGATAATTTGTATAGCAATAATTCTAAAGTTTATGTGTATAATAGTGTTATAGAAGCATATTTAAGGGATTATTTAATTAAAAATGATATAAATTTAAATGTTGAATATTTAAGTAATATATCTATTCAAGAATTATTAAGTAAGATAGGTTAAAAATGTTAAAGAGCTTGTATATTAAAGATTATGCAATTATAGATGAACTTCAAATAGATTTTGATGAAGGTTTTAGTGTTTTTACAGGTGAAACTGGTGCTGGTAAATCGATAATAGTAGGAGCTTTATCTTATTTAATTAAAGGAAAGGCAGATACATCTATTATTAGAACTGGAACTGACAAAGCTATTATTGAAGGTGTTTTTACTATTGAAGATTATATGAAAAATACTTTAGATGATGCTGATATAGAATATGATGATGAATTAATAGTAAGAAGAATAATTAGTAAAGATAACAAAAATTCTATTAGAATAAACCAGTGCTCTGTTACATTAAACTTTTTAATTGATTTATTTAATGAACATATAGATATTCATTCGCAAAAGGATTCTCAATACTTATTAAATAAAAAGAATCATTTATTATTACTTGATACTTATTGTAAGAATAATCAATTATTAAATGAATATCAAAATAAATATAAAGAATATTTATCATGTTTAAACGAATATAATGATTTATTGAATAATACCTATAATGAATCTGAAATAGATTATTTAAAATTCGATCTTAATGAATTAGAACAAGCAAAACTTAATCTTGATGAAGAGGAAGAATTGCAAGAAAAAGAAAAAAGATATAAATCTTTAGAAAAATATATTAATTCATTAAATAATGCGATTGAATTATTTGATGGTGATGGTGGCATTAAAGAAAAATTAGACATTTTAACTAGAGAATTAGATATCGATGATACAACTATTGATCATATTAAAGAAAATATTGAATCTTCTTATTACAATTTAATTGATGAAGTAGATAAATTAAAGAATCTTTTAAATAGTTTTTCTGATGATGATTTTAATATTGAATATATTGAAGAAAGATTATATACATATTCGAAATTGAAAAGAAAACATAATTTAGATGTAAAAGGTTTAATTGATAAAATTGATTCTATAAAAGAAAAATTAAGGTTCTTTGAAGATAAGGATAATGTTTTAAATGAAAAGAAAAAACAATTAGACAGCTTATATAACGAAGCAACAGCTTTAGCAAAATCATTACATGAAAACAGATTTAACCAAGCTAAATTATTAGAAATACAAGTAATTAAAGAAACTGCTGATTTAATGCTTAATCATATAAATTTTGATGTTAATTTTAATGAAGTAGAATTAAATAATAATGGCATTGATGATGTAGAGTTTTATATATCTTTAAACAAAGGAGAAGATTTAAAACCACTTAGAAATGTTGCATCAGGTGGTGAAATCTCTAGACTAATGTTGGCATTAAAGAGTGTCTTTACATCGCTTAGTGATACATCTTTATTAATATTTGATGAAATAGATACTGGTGTTTCTGGAAAGACATCTTTAGCTGTAGGACAAAAAATGGCTAAGATTGCTAAAGATAGCCAAGTAATAACAATTACACATTTAGCCGCTGTTGCGGCATGTGCTAAGAATCATTTCTATATTTATAAAAATGATGATTCAAAAGTATCAAAAACATTAATAAAGAAATTAAATAAAGATGAAATTATTAATGAACTAGCATTTATATCTTCTGCAGATAACTCTAAATCATCTTTAAGTGCAGCAAAAGAATTATATGAAACTGCTCAAAAAAGTATTGTATGAAAATAGATTTTGCGATTAAAGACTATATTATTTCTTTAAGTACAACTGAAGGTAGAGCTATAAATACTGTTAAGTCTTATACTAGAGATTTAAATAAGTATCAAGCTTTTCTTAATGATAAAAACATATTTGATGTAGAAAAAGTTAGTGATACTATTGTTGATGATTTTGTATCTATGTTAAATAAAGATTATTCTAGTGCAAGTGTTAATAGAATGAAAACATCTATAAGAAATTTTCATCGTTTTTTAAATTTTAAATATGATTTAAAAGATCCAACTATTAATTTAAAAGTATCTAGAGCTGAAAAAAGACTACCTATATATGCAAGTCATGATGAGATTAATTTATTAATGTCTCAATTTGATGATGAAATACCTAAAGATTTATTTGACCATACAATTCTTGAAACTATATATGGTCTAGGGTTGAGAGTTAGTGAGTGTTGCAATCTTAAAACAAATCAAGTTAATTTAAATGAAAAATTTGTAAAGGTGTTAGGTAAGGGGAATAAAGAAAGAATAATTCCTATTCCTGCTAAAACCAATGAATTAATGAAGAAGTATTATATGAATTTAAGACCTACTTGGCAAAAGAAAAGTACTAATAATTTCTTTATAAACAAAAAGGGTAATAAGATTTATTCTGAATATGTAGAACGAATGCTAAGAGAAAAAAACATCAATGTTGGCATTAAAAAGCATATTACACCACACAAACTAAGACATTCTTACGCTACTCATTTATTAGAAGGTGGGGCAGATTTAAGAGTTATTCAAGAATTGTTAGGGCATTCTGATATATCTACTACAGAGATATATACTCATGTAGAAACTCAAAGAATGAAACAATCATATTTAAAAAATCATCCTTTTGCAAATAAAAAGAGTTTAAAAGACTAGAAAGAGGTATTAAATGAAAGAAGTATTAGAATATTTAAAGAAATGTAAGACATATTTTATTGCTACTGAAGATGGATATCAACCTAGAGTTCGCCCTTTTGGAATTGCTGAAGAATTTGAAGGGAAGATTTATATTCAAACAGGAAAATCAAAAAACGTCTCTAAACAGCTTAAAATTAATCCTAGAGTTGAGATTTGTGCTACTGATGGTCCAACATGGTTAAGAATTGAAGCAGAACTAGTAAATGACGATAGAAGGGAAGCAAAAGCATATGTATTAGATCTTAACCCTAGTTTAAAGAATATGTATTCTGCAGATGATGATATTACTCAAGTACTATATTTAAAAAATGCTACAGCTACATTCTGTAGCTTTACATCTGAACCAAGGGTAGTTAAATTCTAATTAAATATACATAAATATATCTATATATAAAAATCGCATAACATACATTATGCGAAATAGTTTATAATATATAACTATATTATAAGTAAAGCGCATTTAAACGCTTTACTACTATTTATCTATACAATAAAAAAACATCTTAGATTCATTGTGCTAAGATGTTTTTAAATTAAATTATTTAACTAATTCTTTTAAAGCTTTAGCAGCTTTGAATGCTGGAACCTTGCTAGCAGCGATCTTAATTTTTTCGCCAGTTGCAGGATTAATACCAGTTCTAGCTTTCCTAGTTTTTACTACAAATTTACCAAAACCAGCAACGTCTGTAGTATAACCTTTCTTTAATTTAGCAGCTACTTCATCAAATAAAGTTGTAACTACTTCATTAGCTTCTTTCTTAG
>CADBMV010000096.1 GCA_902795865.1 uncultured Erysipelotrichaceae bacterium
AGTTCACGCATGTTTGCATTTCCTTCAGCAAACATATAAACGTATTTCTTGCTCATTTTTTTCTCCTTCTTTTGTCGATTTGACTTAATTATTTTACCATAAAATATATATAATGTTTTAATATTATTATGCAATTCCCATAGAATTAAGGATTTGTTATAATAATAGAGTTAACTGGAGGTATCATAATGCCTGTAAATAAGAGAACAAGTTTAGGACAAATTAAAATATCTGATGATGCTATTGCTACATTAGCTGGTACAACTGTAAACGAATGTTATGGTGTAGTTGGAGTTATTTCTAAGAACTATATTAAGGATGGTTATTCAGCATTATTAAAGAAAGAAAACTATTCAAAAGGTGTTGTTATTAAAAACAATAAAAATGGCTTACAAATAGATATTTATGTTGTGGTTAGCTATGGAGTAAAAGTATCCGAAGTTGTTTCTACACTTCAACAACAAGTTAAATACACTTTAGAAAAGACATTAAATATGGATGTAGATATTGTTAATGTTCATGTAGAAGGAATTGCAATAAATGGATAGAATTAACGCTCAATTGTTTAAAGATATGATTAAATCTGGATGTGCTAATCTAGATAATCATGCTAATGAAATAAATACTTTGAATGTTTTTCCAGTTCCTGATGGTGATACTGGTACAAATATGTCAATGACTTTTACTAATGGTTATAACGAAGCAATAAAATGTAATTCTGATTCTATTTCTGATGTTGCAAAAGCATTCTCTAGAGGATTATTAATGGGTGCTAGAGGAAATTCAGGCGTTATTACATCTCAAATCTTTAGAGGTTTTTATCAACATATTGAAGGAAAAGATGAAATTGATGTTCATGATGTCGCTTTGGCTTTTGAAAATGGTGCTAGAGTTGCTTATAAAGCTATTATGAAGCCAGTAGAAGGCACAATTCTTACCGTAGTAAGAGAAGCTTCATGGTATGCAAATCATGACTATGAAACAGAAGCATTTGATCTAGAAACATATTTTGATAAATTGGTTAGATATGCATCTGAATCATTAGATAGAACTCCAGATTACTTACCAGTATTAAAAGAAGTAGGGGTAGTTGATTCAGGTGGCACAGGTTTTCTTAGAATCATCGAAGGAATGAAGAGCTGTGTTAATGGCATAGAAATTAATTTTAATGAAGATAAACAAGAAGAATTAGTTAATCCTGCATTAGTTATTGAAAATCAAGAATTTGGTTATTGTACTGAATTTATTGTGAGATTAGATGAATCCTATCTTAAAAAGTTTGATGAAAAAATCTTTAGACAAAAACTAACTGATATGGGTGGAGAATCACTTGTAGTAGTAAGAGATGATGATTTAGTTAAAGTTCATGTGCATACTTTAAAACCAGGTGATGCTTTAAATATTGGTCAAAGATATGGTGAATTTGTTAAGTTGAAAATTGAAAACATGCAAGAGCAACACTCAACTATAATTGCCAATGCTCATAAAGATATAAAAAGCGCAATCATCACAAATAAACCCGCAAAGAAAAACGGTATCATCACTGTTGCTGCAGGGGAAGGAATAACTAAATTATTCTATGATTTAAATGTTGATGTGGTTATTTCTGGTGGACAAACTATGAATCCATCAACTCAAGATTTTGTATCAAAGATAAATGAATTAAAGAATTGTGAAAACATCTTTATATTCCCTAATAACTCAAATATTATATTAGCTGCAAAACAAGCTAAAGATGTATTAAGTGATAGAAACATTTATGTAATTGAAACCAAATCTATTCAAGCTGGTTTATCAGCAGTAGGAATGTTTAACAGCGAAGCAGATCCTGAAGAAATAATTAACGATTTAAATGATGTTATTTCAAATGTTGAAGCAAGCAGTGTTACTTATGCTATAAAAGATACAACTTTTGAAGGTGTTGAAGTTAAACAGGGTGACTATATGGCTATTAGTGGTAAAGGAATTATTACTGCTGGTAAAAACAGGAAAGAAGTTGTTGAAAAACTACTTGATAGTATTTTAAAGGATAGTGATAAAAACCTATTAACTATCATTTATGGTGAAGATATTAATCAAGAAGAAATTGATGAAATACAAGCATATATTGAATCTAATTTTGAAGTAGAATGCGAAATCATAAATGGTGGTCAACCAGTATATAGTTATCTAATTGGTTTAGAATAATGGACATTGATATTAATAGAATAAAATTTGACACTGATATTGAAATCTTAGGTCGTTTTAAAGACGACCTTTTCAAATATGAAGGTTATGATCATGTGCGATATACTTCTAGAGCTTTAATAGAGAATTCAAAAGGAGAATTTGGCTTTCTTCATATTGTTGGAGAAGACTTCTTTGGCATTAGAAATCATTTAGAAACATGTGGTGGTGGTATTGAAGAAAACGAAACCATCTTTGATGCTATTGAAAGAGAAGTTAAAGAAGAAATGGGTTATGGTATTAAAGATATACAATTACTAGGTGCTGTAATAGATACATATAATCTTATTAAACGAATAACTTTTTCAACATTTTTTCATTGTGTTATTGATGAAGATATAAAATATGAATTACACAGAACAATCGAAGAAAAAGCTTTAATTAAAGAAATAGTATGGTTAAAACCTTTAGAAGCTTTAAGTTTTATGCAAAACAATAATAAAAGTAATGTGGATAGTTTAGTTCATAGAAGAGATGCCTTCATCTTAAAATACTATCTAGAGAATTATACTGATTTATTAAAATAAGGAATCTTAAGATTCCTTATTTTCTGATTGTTCATTATTTATTTTTAATAATTCTTCTTCTTCTAATATTCTATAAGCTACTTTTCCAACTAGAGTTTTAGGCATATCATCTCTAAATTCTATATCATATGGCATTGCATATTTAGCTAAATGTTTACGACAATGATCCATTATTGATTCTTTTTCTTGTTCACTAGCTTCAATACCTGGTTTTAATGTTACAAAAGCTTTTACTTTTTGCATCTTATATGAATCAGGTACACCAATTACACAAGACATCAAAACATCTTCATGAGAATCCAAAACATTTTCAAGTTGAGCAGGGTAGATATTATAACCTGAAGAGATAATCATTCTCTTTGAACGACCTTTAAAGTATACAAAACCTTCATCATCCATACAACCTAAATCACCTGTATGAACCCAAGTTCTACCATCAAAGTCTGATTTTCTTAGTGTTTGAGCAGTTTCTTGCTCATTATTCCAATATTCTTGCATATTAGTAGGACCAGAAATCAATATTTCTCCTTCTTGTCCATATTCAACTTCAGTATCAGTATCAGGAACTACAATCTTAATAAATGTATCTGGGAATGGTATACCAATTGATCCTTCTTTATACATAGTAGGAGGAGTTAGACAACAAGCTGTAACTGTTTCGGTTGTACCATATCCTTCTCTAATTTGGATTGTTGCATGATGATCATATAGGAATTTATCAATTTTCTTTTTTAATTCAACAGATAAAGTATCACCACCTGAAAACATTCCTTTTAAGAATGATAAATCTTTATTATGTAGTGCATCATTTCTTAATAATGCTTCAAATAGAGTAGGTACTCCTGCAATAAAATTACATTTATTTCTTAAAATAGCTTTTGCATATGATTTAGGAGTAAATCTTGGAAGTAGAATAACTCTTCCACCTTGAGAAAGCATACTATGAATACAAACACCAAGGCCAAATCCATGAAACAGAGGCATTGCTGCAAGCATCTTATCGCCAACTCTAAACATTGGATTTGTTGCTATGATTTGTTGTCCAAGACTATTGAAATTATTATTAGATAATACTATTCCTTTTGTTGTACCAGTAGTACCACCAGAATAAAGCATTACTGCAGGATCACTTCCTTTTCTTGGCTTTTTATAATTATAGAAACAACTATTAGATATTTTCATAAATTGATTCCATCTTATAACTGGAGCATCCTTAGGAATAGGTTTGATCTTTCTTCCTTCAGTAAGCATATAACCTGCTTTGATTGGTCTAGATAACTCATCTCTAATAGATGCAATAATAATATTAACTACATTAGTGTTTTCTCTAATGCTTTCAAATTTATTGTAGAATTGATCAAGTGTAACTGCTGTAACTGAATTAGAAGCATTTAAATAATATTCAATTTCTTTTTCTGCTGATAAAGGGTGAATCATATTAGCAATTGCACCCACAAGGTTTACAGCATAAAACATATAAATAGCTTGTGGACAGTTTGGTAAGGCAATAGTAACACAATCATTTTCTCTTACACCAATTGTACGAAGTGCTTTAGCACATTTATTGATTTCTTCAATCATCTTTTTATATGTAGTTGAAGTACCCATAAAATCAAATGCGATAGCGCGAGGATATTTCTCAGCTATTTTTTCAATAGCTTCATACATGCTAGATTCTACGTAGTTTAAGCTAATAGGAATATCTGATGATTCTGATGCCTTTTTCCATGGTATTCTTTCAACAATAGTACTAGTGAAGGCATTTTTTATAGTCTCACTCATTTTCTTAACCTCCTAGTTTCGACTTATAAATTATATCTTAAAAAAATAAAAATGTAATGGCTATTAGGTTATAATCATATTATGGATGAAAAAAATAGATTATTAGAATTAAGAAAGCTCCTTAAACAATATAGTTATGAATACTATACTTTAGATAAACCTACAATTCCTGATAGTGAATACGATATGCTGTTTAGGGAATTAGAACAATTAGAAGAAAAGTATCCAGAATTAGATGACCCTAATTCTCCTACAAAAAGAGTAGGGTATGAAATATTATCTGAATTTCAAAAAGTTACTCACGAAAGGCCAATGCTTTCTCTAGGTGATGTTTTTTCTTATGATGAGCTAAGACAATGGTCTAAAAAAATTACAGATGTTTATGGACAAGTTGAATATTGTGTTGAATATAAAATTGATGGTCTTGCGATGTCTTTAATCTATGAAGATGGTCTATTTAAACAAGCCGTCACTAGAGGTGATGGTTTAGTTGGAGAAGATGTTACAAGCAATGTAAAGACTATTCAAACTATACCTATGGCTATTCCTTATAAACAAAGATATGACATTCGTGGTGAAGTGTATATGCCTAAATCTTCATTTAATAGAGTTAATAGAGAAAGATTAGCTAATAACGAGGAAGAATTTGCTAATCCAAGAAATGCTGCAGCTGGCTCAATTAGACAACTTGATTCTAGAATATGCGCATCTAGAGGCTTAGATGGTTTTTGGTATCATGTACCAAACGATGTTAATTCTGATACCCATTATGGATCTTTACAATACGCTAAAAAACTTGGCTTTGTAGTAAATGATCACACTAAACTATTTAATGATATTGAAGATGTGATTAATTACATAGAAGAAGCTTCACAAATAAGAAACGATTTAGCATATGAAATAGATGGTATGGTTATTAAAGTTAATTCATATGAGCTTCAAGAAAATATAGGTTATACATCGCGTATTCCAAAATGGGCAATCGCCTATAAATTCCCAGCAGAAGAGGTTTCTACTGTTGTTGAGGATATATTTATTACAGTTGGCAGAACTGGAAAATGTACTCCAAATGCTAAATTAAAACCTGTAAAGATTGCTGGTACTACAGTATCATTTGCTACTTTACATAATGAAGACAACATCAAAGACAAAGATATTAGAATTGGTGATCAAGTAATAGTAAGAAAAGCAGGGGATATTATTCCAGAAGTTGTTAGATCTATTAAAGAAAAAAGAGATAAAGATCTTGAAAGATTTATTTTCCCTGATAAATGTCCAGTATGTGGGGGAAAACTATATCGCTTTGAAGATGAGGCTGCACATTTCTGTATAAATAGCGAATGTAAAGCAAGACTAGTATATTCAATAGCTCATTTTTGCGAAAGAAACGCAATGAATATTGATGGTTTAGGAGAAAAAAGAGTAGAAGCTTTTTTAAATGCAAATTTATTAAATAGTTTTGAAGATATTTATAAACTACATAATCGCAAAGATGAAATACTTAATTTAGAAAAATTTGGCGAAAAATCGTTTAATAATTTAATTGAAGCTATTGAAAACTCTAAGAAGAATTCTTTAGAAAGATTAATCTATGGCTTAGGTATTAGACAAGTAGGTGAAAAAGCTGCTAAAGTTTTAGCTGCACATTTTAAAACAATGGATAACTTTATAAATGCTACATTTGATGATTTAAGTTCTATTAAAGATGTAGGACCTATTACTGCAGAATATATTAAAGATTTCTTTAATGAAGATTCAAATATTGAAATGATCAATCAATTAAAGATATTTGGTTTAAATATGGATTATATTGATACAAGTGTAGCTAGTGATTCAATATTTAAGGATAAAACTGTAGTTCTTACTGGAACTTTACAGAATTATTCAAGAAACGATGCAACAAAATTACTAGAAGACTTAGGTGCAAATGTATCATCTTCAGTATCTAAAAAGACAGATTATGTAATATATGGCACAGAAGCTGGTTCAAAACTTGAAAAAGCTAATCAATTAGGCGTTACAACACTCTCAGAAGAAGAATTTGAGAAGCTATTATAAATTATGATAGAATATTAAGGGAGTTTTATGAGCGAAGTTAAAACTGAAAAGGTTAAAAAACCTACAAAGAAACTATCTAAATCTGCAATTGTATTAATTGTAGGTTTAATTATAATTGCAGTACCTGTAATTGTCTTTTTGTCTATCTTAGGTATTTCAGCTTTACAAACTGGAACTCCTAGAGAAGGAACTAGATTTGACAATGATTTAAGTCCTGAAATTACTAAAGATCAAATATCTACTTTAAAAACTGATTTAGAATCATTAGGTAATATTGAAAGTGTTGATGTAGTATTATCACAAGGTCAAGTTAAAGTGTTTATTGACACTGATGATAATCTAAGTGAAGAACAAATTGATACAATGCTAGTATCTGCCTACAACAAGGTTAATTCAGCATTGCCAATTAATACATATTTCAGTGCTACTAATACTAGTAAGATGTATGATCTACAAATTAATATCTATACTTCACCAGAAGCAAGTGAAGTTGGTTTAGAAAATACACGTCAATATAAATTACTCCATAAGAATTCAACTGAATCTCAATATGGAATTGATGATTTAGCTCATCCAAAGAATCCTTCATTAGCTGCTGAACTAGAAGGCTTAACTCCAAGTGGAGAAACTAGTGAAGAAGAAAATGCTGAAGAAACAAGTGGTGAATAAACTTCATGGTGACATGAAGTTTTTTAATTATTATGAAAAACCAAATTCTAAGATGTAAATGCACAGATATGTCTGTAGATGGACTAGGTATCTGCAAAGTTGATAAACTAGTTGTTTTTGTTAAGGGCATGATTGTTGATGAAGTTGCGGATGTAAAAATAATTGCTGAGAAAAAGAATTATTCTATAGGTATAATTGATAAATTAATAGAGAAATCTAAATATCGTATCGAATCAGATTGCCCTGTCTCATATAAATGTGGAGGATGTGATTTTAGATATATTGATTATGATTATCAGTTAATTCTTAAAAAGAATATATTAGATAATACGTTTAAAGATTATAAAGTTAAAGAATTTATCAAAGATGATAATCCATATTATTATCGCAATAAAGTTCAAATACCTCTAAAAGATAATAAAATGGGTTTTTATCGTAAGTTTTCTAATGACATTGTAGAGTTTGACGATTGTTTAATAGAATCAAAACAAGCAAACAGTATTATTTTTGATTTAAAACAATTACTTAGCAACACTCAAAAACAATATATTCGACATGTTTTAATTAAACATAGTCTTAAAACAAATGAAATAATGATTGGTTTTATTGTAAAAAGTTTTGATATTGTATTAGATGATGTAGTTAGTAAACTTGTAAATAAATATCCTAATATAAAATCTATAATCTTAAATCTTAATGATAAAGTCACAAATGTAATATTAGGTGATAAAGAAAAGATATTATATGGCAATGATTATATTTATGATGAATATGACGGTATTAAAGTTAAAATATCTTTAAAATCATTCTATCAAGTTAACTATAATCAGATGTTGAAACTATACAAGTTAGTTAAAGATTTAGCTAATTTAAATTCAGATATGACAGTTTTAGATTTGTATTGTGGAATAGGAACTATATCTTTATATTTGTCTAGATATGTTAAAGAGGTTATAGGTGTAGAAATAGTTGAACAAGCAATTCGTAACGCTAAGGATAATGCGATTATAAATAATATAAGTAATGCAAGATTTATCTTAGCTGATGCTAGAAAAGATATGGATTTATATTTAGAGAATAAAGATCTAGTGGTATTAGATCCACCAAGAAAAGGTATTAGTGAACAATTAATTAATTCTTTAAAAAAATCTAATATTAAAAAGATAATCTATGTATCTTGCAATCCTGCAACATTAAATAGAGATCTTAAATTATTAGAAGATACATATAATATAGGGGAAATACATCCAGTTGATTTATTTCCATTCACTGTTCATAGTGAATGTGTTGTGACACTAGATAGGAGATAAGATGAAAAATTATAATGAAATGTCTGATCATGAAATTCTGATGGAACTATTAGAAGAAAAAAGAAAAAATGATAAATTGAAAACTGTTAAATATGCAATATATGCAACTATATTAGTTTTAATAATTGTTGTATTAGCTATTTATGTTCCTAAAATACTTACATTTATAAATAACTATAATGATTTTATGAATCAATTTAGCGATATAAATAAAAAGATGGATGAATTCTTAAATAATTTTGATCCTAGTGTCACAAAAGATTTAACTGCTTTTATTGAACAATTAAAGAATCTATTATCTAGATTTGGTTTTTAGAGGTTTAATATGAATAACAAACAAATTACTTATTATATTGATGGTTTAATAGATATGTTAAATGCTACTTGTAAGTATTTAGGTTTATCATATATCGTTTCATATTATTTTAATGTAAGTAATTATATTAATGAGTTTAAAAAGTTTTTTGAAATTGATTTTGATGATAATGAATTATATCTTAGTAATGAAACTTTTACACAAGCTCTTAAAGAAATGATTGGTGAAGAGGATGTTTCAAAAGCTTTTCAAAAGAATATAGAAGAAAAGCTTCAAGATATTGAAATAATAAGATTTAATAATGAAAATAAAATATTCGATAAACTTGGAGGTAGTGAAGGCTTATCTTATTTTTATTTTGTTGAAGATTTATTTTTTATAAAAAGTAAAGAAATAGTTATATGTTTGATGTTAGGAAATAATGAATAAAATAGATAAATGTCCAGTAAGTAAATATTGTGGAGCTTGTTCATATCAAGGAATAAAGTATTCTAAACAACTTGATATTAAACAAGAATATGTAGATAAGTTATTATCTAGTTTTCATAATGTTAATCCAATAATAGGGATGGATGATCCATATCATTATCGTAATAAGGTTCAGATTAATTTTGCTTATGACGATAATCGTAATATTATTTCTGGATATTATCTTCCTAGTTCTCATATTATAGTTCCTATAGAAACATGTAATATATGTGATGAAGGAATTAATTCAATAATTGATTCTGTAAAAAGAATAGTAAAGAAACATAAAATATCAATCTTTAATGAACATATTTTAAAAGGATGTTTAAGACATATCTTAGTTAGATCTACTAATCTTAATGAATATATGTTGGTACTTGTTACAGGATCTAAAACAATTGTTAAGAAAGATTTATTGATTAAAGATATCTTGAAATACAATCCTAATATTAAAACTATTGTCCAAAACATTAATAATCGCAAAACATCAATGGTTTTAGGAAAAACAAATATTGTTTTATATGGTAAAGGATATGTTACAGATAAATTATGTGGTTTAAAGTTTAAGATATCACCATCATCTTTTTATCAAGTTAATAAAAGACAAACTGAAGTTTTATATAATAAAGCTATTGAGCTTGCAGATTTGAATAAACAAGAAGTTTTAATAGATGCATATTGTGGAACTGGAACAATTGGTTTGGTTGCATCTAAATATGTTAAGAAAGTATATGGTGTTGAATCTAATTTAGATGCAATTAAAGATGCAATCAATAATATGAAGATTAATAAAATAGATAATGCTGAATTTGTTTGCGAAGATGCAGGCAAATATATGGAATATTTAAGTAAAACTAAAAAACACATTGACACAGTTATTATGGATCCACCTAGAGCTGGTAGTGATATGAAATTTATGAATAGTATGATAAAACTTAAACCAGATAAAATTGTATATATTTCATGTAATCCACTGACTTTGAAAGATAATTTAAAATACCTCACAAAGTTTTATGATATTGATGTAATACAACCTGTAGATCTTTTCCCATTTACAGATCATATCGAGTGCGTAGTGTTGGCAGAGCGTAAAGATTTCAAAGAATCTAAAAAAGCCC
>CADBMV010000097.1 GCA_902795865.1 uncultured Erysipelotrichaceae bacterium
AGAACCAGTTTCTATATAATCATATCGATGATCTGCAACCAAATGCTTTATAGCAGCCCTTGCTCTTGGACATAATTGAACCTCATCAAAAATAATTACTGAATCTCTTATGCACAATTGGGTATGATAGATAGCAGAAAGATACATAAATAGACTATCAAGATCTCTTAAATTATGATTGAATAGTTCAATTACTTCAGGGCCTGCTTCATTAAAATCAACCAAGATGTAAGATTTATAGTTAGATTTAGCAAATTCTTCAACAATATAACTTTTTCCTACTCGACGTGCACCATCAATAAGAAGCGCTGTTTTACCACAACTATTTGTTTTCCATGAAATCATTTTTTCTGTTATTTTTCTTCTCATAAATACCACCTTCACTAAATCAATAATTTTATATTGCTAATTTTACACCAAAACAATAAAATTTAATAGAATATATTACACCAAATCAAAAATTTTATATTTCAACAATTTTTTAGTAAATTAAAGAACATAGTTCCTTCATATCTTTATTCACCGCAAATATGCATATTCCTACAAAATACTAGAAAAAACATCAAAAATATACATTTTTTACTAAAATTAGCTATAGAATTTATTCAAATAGAGGTTCATATGAACCTCCTAAGAGTTTAAAATATTTTATTTTATGAATTAAAAATATTGAATTCATCTTAAAAGAAGTAGTAGAATATTGTAGAGACAAACTTTTTGTCATGAAAATATTTTTTTCATGTGGAAAGATGTCTGTTGTGAGTAAAAAAGAGATTTAAGAGGTTTAAGGGAGAATGTTATTATGGAAAATTTAAACAAAGATTATTTTTTAACAAACAATGACAAAACAAAGAAAAGACGATTTAAATCGTTAATAAAAACAATCAGTAAAAAAACCTTAAATCTAGTACTAGCAACAGTACTCTCTTTAGGTATACTCACAGTTAACGCAAATATAAATGATAGTGCAGTTGTTGTTAGAGCTGATGATTTAAATAATACAGTACCAAGTGATGAAGATTATAACACAACTGTTTCCGAACAAATCCATACTTATTGGGAAACCCAAGGATATACCGCAAATCATGGTCCATCTTATGGTCCATTTACTGTTAATGGTGTTCAACAATCAACTAGCACTACATCTGCTACAACATTTGCTGCAGGTCTTCCACTAGGAACAATATACATAGATCAAACTAAAATAGGAAAGAATCATAATGGTGTATTTGAACGTTTAGCAACTGATCCTACTTTTGCACCAGGTATTGTAGATGATATTGTTGTGGGGGGAAATACAAAAATTGGATATAATCCATATGCTGCTAGTGGATTAAAACAAATTTATGCAGGCCAAGTAAATGAATTACCAGGTAATTTGTTCTCACTAACTTTCGAAGACGCTGCTATTCTTCCTGATGGAAGTAGAGCGAATGTTAGAATTACTTATTCTAATGCTAAAATTTTCTTGGATCAAAGATATGCTTCTGCACCAGGTAATACAGGTGTATTAAATGGAGCGGTATATTTAGCACAGTTCGATGGTGCTTTTGGCTATGGTAATACCGATACGACTAATTTTGAAAGAACCGCCACAGCACCATCATATACTGCGGCTGGCGATGCTGCTGTAAGTGCTGTTGCACAATCATATGGTTCTGATTTCATAAAAACTGGAACAAACAAACAATATCATGCATACCCTGTTACTGGTCATTCAATCGAAGCGACATATCAAGTTATAGATAAAGTTAATAAGAACCCAATTACAGGAACATTTGTATTTGCTATTACAGGAATTAATGTTGATAGAGATCCAGATGTTGGAACTGGAAATAATGTTGCAAAGCCTTTGTGGTATACTTATCAAAATTATCCTGAATTTAGTTTCTTTTCTGAAGCTTTGGCAGTTAAAGATGGTCAAGTATCAAATAATATTTTCATTAGGTCAAACGATAACGATATAGTTGATAATCCATCACAAAGCGGGTATACAGCTGCACATTATTTTCCTCATATTACTACTAGTAACGATGGTATAAAGTTTATTTCTAATGCTGTAAAAGTTGGTAGTAGTTCTGTAAATGGAAATAACGAAAGTTACACTACAGGATTTGTTTTGCTGGGTGATGCTGCAAAGGGATTAACTGTAGTTGGTACTGGTCATGGATCAAGCTCTAATAGAATGGAAACTTTCCCATTTACGAGTAGACAGATATGGTATCGCTATACATCTAGTACTGGAAAAAATGGAACTATTGCTACAACTAGTGAAGGTAACTATCAAGGAACATTAAATGATGGCGGGACTATCTTTAGACCTACTGGAAATTGGAATAAAGGCACAAGCTGGAATGGCGCAGGTACACCAGGAACTGGTGAAGCTGCTACCCATGTTGTAACTGAAGGTAAAGATGTTTACTATACAATGACCCCTGATATCGGTTATAAGTTAAGTAAAATTTGGATTGGTGACACATGGAATTCGGAAGGTAGCGTTACTCATTATACCGAAATAGAATTTGACAATGACGCTGTATCTAAGATGAAAAAAGGAGATAGTGTTATTGTTACTTCAGCAGCAGGCAATGATGGTTTATTAGAATACAAAGAAGATGGTACTTATGTATTGAAATTTTCTCATGCTAATCATAATGAAGCAGTGCATGTAGAGTGGGAACCTACTACAGCAGATGTTTATGCTTATAAGATTTGGAATGATGATAACGATAAAGATGGTATTCGTTTAGATGCTGAAAACAAAAATAAATTACCAAAACTAAAATTACAATGGTCTTTAAATGGTAGAGATTGGAATGATGTAAGTAGAACAATGCAAATTGGTAGTGTATTATATACATTCCCAAATTATGCTAGTACTGTTCAACCAGAAACTGTTCCTGCTGGAAAAGATTCAGGTGGTAATTATAAAGATGGAACTTATGACATGAATAAAGATACTACAGGAGATCACCCATTTACTTGGGAATATTTACCTGTTTATACATATGACTCTAATGGTGTTGCCGATAGAGCTATTCGATATCGTATTGTTGAAGTAAATGATCCTTGGCACAGAGAATATCATAATGCTGAATACATAGAACAACAAGTTTTTGATTTATTATCAAGTAAAGAAAATACAGCCGATGGTTGGACATTATACACCGATGGAACAAATAATTATGTTAAAAAAGGTGATGGTAAGTATTATAAAGTTAATACGGAAGGGTATTCTGAAAAACAACCTGCAGCGCCTCAACCAACTGGCACATTAACACCAATTTCTTCTAGTGATTATTGGACTGTTGATAAAGCTATTACATATCATGAAGTTCAAGCAAAGAATACTCACTTTACAACTGAATTATATGTTGATGTTACTAAAGTATGGGATGATAAAGCTTTACTTGGTTTAGCAACAACTTCAGGTACTAATCAATATGCTAGAAAAGACATTAAAATTGTTTTAAGTGGTAAAACATTTGATGGAACGACTGAAACTCCAGTTGATTTAAATGGTAATGCTAGTGGAAATGATTTAGTTAAAATAATTACTACTACTGAAGGTGAGGATAAATCAAATGTTACAGGAACCGTTCTAGTTGATGGGTTCCCTAAATATAAAGACTCATTAAACAATGAATTTGTAAAAATCTATAATGACTCTAGATATGATAATGGATATTATAGGATTTCTGCTGGTGCAGTAGAGTGTAATAATGGACCAGTAGATAATCTTCCAAATGATCTTAAGCCTGTTAAAAAAGGTGATGGTACTTTTAAGTATGATGATGATAAATATGGTGTAATGTTTGAAGATTTACCAACACACCATGATGGTAAAGAGATTATATATTCTGTTAAAGAAACAGATGCTACAGGTGATCCAGATGTTGCTGGTAGTCCATTAACTGAATGGATTTTAACAGGTGGTAAATTAGTGCCAGTTAGAAATGATGATGGTGATTTACTTGGTTATACATCTAATATGACTAATACCCCTGATGTTGAAGATGTATATACACCTTTACCTATTAAGATTTTAAAGAAGGATGTTAATACTGATAATGGAGTACTTGAAGGTGCTGAATTTACAATTTTTACAGATGCTGTTATTGGAACTAAACCAGAAGAAAGTAAAACTGAATTAGTTGGTGCTAAAACAATTTATAACAAAACTCAAGATACTCTTGTAACAAGGTATATTATTAAAAATGGACAATATTATGTAATAGATGATAATAATAATATTGCTGCTTCTCCTGCTAATCCTCAACCTACTGCAAGTGAATTAGAAGAAGAAAGAAATGACACTTTTGGTGGTGAGAAAATATATACTAAAACTGAACAAAATGTTGTAACAAGATATGTTGTTCAAAATGGAAAATATCATATATTAGATGAAAACAATAATATTGCTGCTTCTCCTGC
>CADBMV010000098.1 GCA_902795865.1 uncultured Erysipelotrichaceae bacterium
CAAAGACAATTAGTTCAAGAATTAGGTAGAGATCCTTCTGCAGAAGAAATAGCTGCACGTATGGGTTCTGGTATGACTCCTGATAAAGTTAGAGAAATTCAAAAGATTGCATTGGATCCAGTATCACTTGAAACACCAATTGGTGAAGAAGATGATTCTCATTTAGGTGATTTTATTGAAGATAAGAACACTTTATCACCAGATCAATATGCTAATAATGAATTATTAAAAGATGAAATTAACTTAATTCTATCTACTCTTACTGAAAGAGAAGAAAAAGTTATTAGATTAAGATTTGGTTTAGAAGATGGTAGAACTCGTACTTTAGAAGAAGTTGGAAAAGAATTTGATGTAACTAGAGAAAGAATTAGACAAATTGAAGCTAAAGCTTTAAGAAAACTAAAGAATCCAACTAAATCTAAAAGATTAAAAGAATTTTTAGAAGATAAGAAGTAATGTTATCAAAAAGATTAAAAGAAATCGCAAAACTTGTAAAAAGAAACAAGGTAGTATTTGACGTAGGTAGTGACCACGCTCTACTACCTTGTTTTTTGGTTTTAAATGACATCTGTTTTAAAGCTTATGCCGCAGATATTAATGAAGGTCCATTAAATCATGGAATTGAAAATATCATAAGATATCATTTAGAAGATAAAGTGATACCAATACTATCAGATGGTTTAGAAAATGCACCTGATGATGTGCAAGTAGTTATTATATCTGGTATGGGTTTTTATACTATTAAACATATTTTAGAAAATGCTGATTTAAGTAAATATGAAAATATTATTGTTCAATCAAATACTGATGTAGATAAGTTAAGGAAATATATTTCTAATAATAATTACACTATTGAAGAAGAAGTAATTATATATGATGATTTTTATTATCAAATAATTTCCTTTAATACTAACTATCATGATAAATATGATGATTTACAAATAGAGTTTGGTCCACTTTTATTAGAAAATAAAGATGAATCTTTTATTAATTATCTAATTGATTATAAGAATAGACTAGAAGATATTAATGAAAGGGCTAACAGAGAAGAATACAAAAATATTATCAATAAAATAAATAAAATATTATATAATTGAAACATTGGAGGATTTTTTATGGCCAACAACTTTAAGAACTATCGTAATGAAGCATTTGAAAATAAAGATAAATTTATTGAATACTTTGATTATTTCGCACATCTATACTATGGTAAAGATTTAGCAGAAACTGGTGATATTGAAAAATATGTAATTCTAGCTAAGATGGTTAGAACTTATATGTTAGAAGATTGGCGTGAGACAAAGTATTCTGTTAGAACTAATAATACTAAACAAGTCTATTATTTCTCTTTAGAATTCTTACTTGGAAGAATGCTTAAGAATAATATGATGTCTTTGGGCATCTATGATGTTGTTAAACAAGGATTAGATGAATTAAATGTTGATATAAAAACCATAGAAGATTTAGAAACAGATGCAGGACTTGGTAATGGTGGTTTAGGCAGACTTGCCGCATGTTTCTTAGATTCTTTAGCTTCTTTAGATTATCCAGGTTCTGGTAATACTATAAGATATAAAAATGGTTTATTTAAACAATTTATTATCAATAATGAACAAGTTGAAGTTCCTGATCAATGGCTAAGAATAGAAAATCCATGGGAAGTTAGAAAAGCTGATAAGACAGTTGATGTAAGATTTTATGGCTATGTTGAAATAACAAGAAATCAAAATGGTGAATTAGAATTCCATAGAAAAGATACTGAACATGTTTTAGCTGTACCATATGATATGCCTATTATTGGTTCTAACACTAATACTGCTAATACACTTCGTATGTGGAATGCTGAACCATCTGATGATTTACCAGTTGGTAGAGATTATCGTAAATATATGTCTGATGTTGAAGATATATGTTTAAATTTATATCCAGATGATTCTACACAAGAAGGTAGACATTTAAGAGTTAAACAAGAATATTTCTTTGTATCTGCAGGCTTACAATCTATTATCAACGATCATATGAAAGTATATGGAACTCTAGATAACTTTGCAGATAAAGTTGTTATTCAATTAAATGATACTCATCCTGCTTTAGCTATTCCTGAACTTATGAGAATCTTTATTGACGGTCATAAGATGCCTTGGGATAAAGCGTGGAATATAGTTACACATACATTTGCTTATACTAATCACACAGTTCTACAAGAAGCTTTAGAAAAATGGCCTGTAGAATATATTAAAACAATAATTCCTCGTATCTATTTAATTATTGAAGAAATAGATGCTCAATTTAAAAAAGAACTTATCGCTATGGGTAAGCATCATAATTTTATTGATTCAGTAGAAATAATTCATGATGGAAATGTGAGAATGGCATATTTATCTATAGTAGGATCTTTCTCTGTAAATGGTGTTGCTAAGATACACTCAGATATTATTAAGAATACAACATTTAGAGATTTCTATGAGATATATCCTGAAAAGTTTAATAATAAGACAAATGGTATTACTCCTAGAAGATGGCTAATGTATGCAAATCCTGAACTATGCGATTTAATTGAAAAATATATTGGTCCAGATTTTAGAAAAGACTTTACTAAGATTGAAGATCTTTTAAAACATGTAGATGACAAAAATCTTCAAGAAGAATTCTTAAATATTAAAAAACTTAAGAAAGAACAATTATCACAATGGGTTAAAACTAACTATGATATTGATATTGATCCTAATTCAATATTTGATTCAATCGCAAAAAGACTACATGCATATAAAAGACAATTAATGGATATCATGTATGTAATTTATCTATATTACAAGATAAAAGATGATCCAAATTTCACTATGGAAAAAACAACATTCTTATTTGGAGCTAAAGCTGCAAGTGCATATACTTTTGCTAAGAAGGTAATTAAATTAATCAATTGTGTAGCTGAAAAAGTTAATAATGATCCTGATGTTAATAAGTATATTAATGTAGTATTTATTCCAAATTATCGTGTTACAGTCTCAGAAAAGCTAATGCCAGCAACAGATATATCTGAACAAATCTCAACGGCTGGTAAAGAAGCAAGTGGTACTGGTAATATGAAATTCATGATGAATGGTGCTGTAACATTAGGAACATTAGATGGTGCAAATGTAGAAATAAGCCAATTAGTAGGAGATGATAATTGTATTATCTTCGGTTTACATGAAGATGAAGTTACTAAATTAAAGTATACTTATGATTCTTATGCTTGTTATGCAAATAATCCTCATATTAAGAGAATTATTGATTCATTCTTAGATGATACTTGGTCAGATGTCAAAGATGATTTTAAAGATATTGCTGATGAATTCTTATTAAGAAATGATGAATACATGATATTAGCTGATTTTGATGCTTATTGTAAAGCACATGAGAAAGCATACGAATTATATAAAGATAAACATCAATGGGCAAAGATGTGCTTAGTAAATATTGGCAAATCTGCATATTTCTCATCTGATAGAACTATTGAAGAATATGCTAAAGAAATATGGCATTTAGAAAAAATAAAGTAAAAAGATGTGTAAACATCTTTTTAAATTAAAAAAGCACTTATGTGCTTAATTAATACTTATTAACCTAAAGTTGCTACGGCTTTAGCTAGACGAGCTTTTTGTCTTGCAACATAGTTTTTATGTTTTAAATGGCTTGTTGCTGCTTTATCTAGTAGGGCATTAGCTTTATTAAATGCTTCATTAGCAGCTTGTTTGTCATTAGCAGCTACAGCAGCATTAACTTTCTTAATAGCAGTTCTTAATTGAGATTTTTCTGAACTATTCTTAAGATTTGCTTTTGCATTTGTTAAAGCTCTCTTTTTTTGAGACTTAATATTTGCCATATATCCTCCTTATTCAATTCGCTTACTTATTATATGAAAATATCTATAAAAATGCAATAAATTAGTTATAATATTTATGTTATGGATAATAAAGAAAAGATAGTGTTTATGGGAACTCCTAAGTTTGCTTCTAAGATACTTGAAGGTCTTTTTAATGCTGGTTTTAATATTGTAGCTGTTGTATGTCAACCAGATAAACCAGTAGGAAGAAAAAAAGTATTAACTGCTTGTGATGTTAAACAAAAAGCAATCGATTTAAACATTCCCGTATATACTCCTAATAGAATAAAAAAAGAATTTGAAGATATTGTTGCTTTAAAACCTGATTTGATTGTTACAAGCGCTTATGGTCAAATCATTCCCAAACAAATACTAGATTGTCCTAAATATGGATGTATTAATACACATGGATCTTTACTTCCTAAATATCGTGGTGCTTCACCAATTCAAAGCGCTATTATGAATGGAGAAACTAGCACTGGTATGTCTATCATGTTTATGAATGAAAAGATGGATGAAGGTGACATTTTATACCAAAGACAAATAGACATAGATATTCATGATACTAGTACAACACTATTTGAAAAGATGTCTGAGCTAGCACTTGAAATGCTTATAGAATTCATACCAAAGATATTTAAAAATGACATTTGTCCAATTAAGCAAGATGATGCTTTAGCAACTTATGCACCTATGCTTAATAAGGATGATGAAGAAATTCATTTTAATGATGATGTATTAAAAGTATATAACCATATAAGGGGATTGTTAGATAATCCTGGTTGTTACTTTATAGTTGATAATAAAAGATATCGTATAGAAAAAGCATTCTTTGAATATGATGATAATACTGATAGCAATACTTTTATTGGTATCCAAGATGATTATTTAAGAATTGACTGCGTTAATGGTTATATTAAGATATACGACATTAAGCCAGAAGGTAAAAATGTAATGAATGCTAAAGCATTTTATAATGGTGTAGGAAGAAATTTAGTAGGTAAAAAAATTGGATAAAAATAGAATTAGGAATTTTTCAATTATTGCGCATATTGATCATGGTAAATCAACATTAGCTGATAGAATTTTAGAATTGACTGAAACTGTTTCTAAAAGACAAATGCAAGCACAAATTCTTGATTCTTTAGAACTTGAAAGAGAAAGAGGCATAACTATTAAATTAAATGTTGTGCAACTTAAATATAATTCTAAAGATGGAAATGAGTATATTTTTCATTTAATTGATACTCCAGGACATGTAGACTTCTCGTATGAAGTTTCTAGATCTTTAGCAGCTTGTGATGGTGCTATTTTGGTAGTTGATGCTTCTCAAGGAATTGAAGCTCAAACTTTAGCTAATACATATTTGGCTTTAGATAATGATTTAGAAATATTACCAGTTATAAATAAAATTGATTTACCAAGCGCTGATATTGAAAGAACTAAAAAAGAAATAGAAGATGTTATTGGACTTGATTGTTCAAATGCACCATGCATTAGTGCAAAAACTGGAGAAAATGTTATTGATGTATTAGAAGGTATTGTTAAATATTTGCCTTGTCCAAAAGGTGAAATAAATCAACCTTTAAAAGCATTAGTTTTTGATTCTTATTATGATTCATATAGAGGTGTAGTTGTCTTTGTATGTATAAAAGATGGAAAAGTTAAAGTAGGTGATAAGATCAAGTTTATGCAAGCTGATGCCATATATGAAGTAACTGAATTAGGTGTTAAAGTTCCAAATGAGATTAAAAAAGATAATCTTGTTGCAGGAGAAGTAGGTTACTTATGTGCTTCAATTAAATCAATTAAAGATATTCAAATAGGTGATACAATAACTCTTTTAGATAATCCTTGTCTTCAAGCTTTACCAGGTTATCGTAAGATGAATCCAATGGTATATTGCGGAATGTATCCAACAGATAATAATAAATATAATGATTTAAGAGATGCTTTAGAAAAACTGCAATTAAATGATTCAAGTTTAACTTTTGAAGCAGAATCATCAAAAGCTTTGGGCTTTGGTTTTAGACTTGGTTTTCTAGGATTACTACATATGGAGGTAGTTCAAGAAAGACTTGAAAGAGAATATGGTTTAGATCTTATTGCGACAGCTCCTTCAGTTATTTATAAAGTTACTTTAACTGATGGAACAATCAAATATATTGATAATCCTAGTATGATGCCAGAAGCAAATATTATTGATTATATTGAAGAACCTTATGTTAAGGCATCTATAATGGTACCTAATGATTATATGGGTGCTGTAATGCAATTATCACAAGATAAAAGAGGTATTTATAAAGATATGGTCTATATAGATACTAATCGTAATCAATTAATATATGATATGCCACTTAGTGAGATTATTTTTGAATACTTTGATAAATTAAAATCTGTATCTCGAGGATATGCTTCTTTAGATTATGAATTAACTGGATATCGTAAATCTAATCTTGTAAAGATGGATACTTTAATAAATGGTGAACTTGTGGATGCTTTAAGTATTATTGTTCATAGAGATTTTGCATACAACAGAGGTCAAGCAATCACTGTTAAACTTAAAGAAATCCTTCCTAAGCAACAATTTGAAATACCAATACAAGCTGCAATAGGTAATAAAGTTATCGCTAGAACTAATATTAAATCACTTAGAAAAGATGTTTTATCTAAATGTTATGGTGGTGATATTTCACGTAAGAAAAAACTACTAGAAAAACAAAAAGAAGGTAAAAAGCGTATGAAGGCAGTAGGTAGTGTAGAAATACCACAAGAAGCTTTTATGGCTGTACTAGCTTTGGATGACGATAAATAGAATCATGTATAAAGATCTGTATCAGATGATATTTAAACGTAAATCATTTCATACCTATGCAAATAGAGTTTTTAATACTGGCAATTTAAAAATAAGTAATGATGAATTAGATTTAATTAAACAAACATATTATTCTTTAGATTCTTTATATAAAGATATAAAAACTGAAATAGTAATAAAAAAAGAAAAAGAATCAAAATGCCAAAGAGGAAACGAATATACAATCTATTTCTATAGTGAAGTAAAAGATAATTATCTTGCCAATATCGGTTATCTTGGCGAACAACTCGATCTTTTTCTTACATCCAAGAATATTGGTACACTTTGGTATGGCTTAGGAAAAGAAAAAGATGAATACAATGGTTTAACATTTGTGATTATGATGGGTATTAAGAAAGTAGAACCTAGTAGTTTCAGAAAAGATATGTATAAATCAAAACGTAAATCACTTGATGAGATTTGGGATAATGATTTCTATAAAGAAATAGGTGATATTGTTAGATTTGCACCAAGTGCTTGTAATTCACAACCATGGCTTGTAAAAGGAGATGAAAAACACATTGATGTCTACAGATACAGATATCCAGGAAGAATATCAATAATGTCTAAAGAAAATGCTTTCTATTTCAATCGTATTGATATAGGTATTTTCATCTGTTTCCTAGAACTTTGTTTAAAACATAACGATATTAATTTCAAACGTATACTACATACAGATAATATTGACGAAGAATATATTTTATTTGCGGAATATGAACTTATTTGATGCTGAAAAGTTTTTTAAGAAATATCATGGTTTAGAATTTCATATGACAAGAGAAGATGAAAAACTTTATGATGAATTTAAAAAAATGGATATTCCTAAGGAATTAATTGACCAATGGAAAAATGACATTGCATATAATCAAAAACAAGATTCCTTAAAAAGATCTGTAAAACATTTATATGTTCATGTACCTTTTTGTAATAGTATTTGTTATTATTGTGACTTTTGTCATGTTATATACAATGAAAAATTAGTAAATCAATGGTTAGATCAATTAAGTAAAGAAGCATATGATAATTGTTTAAATCAATATGAAACTATTTATATTGGTGGAGGAACTCCATCTTGTCTAGATTATAAGCAGTTAAGAAGATTGTTAAATATTATTTTGCCTTATTCTAATAACGTTAAAGAATACACCATTGAAATTAATCCAGAGAGTATTACTTTAGATAAAATTAAATTATTTAAAGAATATGGCATTAATAGAATCTCTATTGGTGTACAAAGTTCTAATGATGAATTGTTAAAATCATTAAATAGAAAACATAATTATGAAGATGTAGTTAAAGCTGTTAGATTATTAAAAGAAAATGATTTAAATAATATTTCTGTTGATTTAATGTATTCACTTCCAAGTCAAACAATCGATATTCTAAATCAAACAATTGATGACATTTTACTATTAGATGTGCCACATATATCTTTATATAGTTTAACTATTGAAGAAAATACAGTTTTTGGTAAAAGAAATGTTCAACCATTAGATGAACAAATAGAAGCTGATATGTATGAATTAATTGAAAACAAATTAACAAAAAACAATTACATTCATTATGAGGTTTCTAATTATTGTAAGAAAGGTTATGAATCAAAACACAATTTAGGATATTGGAACTATGATGATTTTTTAGGTATATCTATTGGCGCATCTTCTAAAATTGGCAATAATAGATACACTAATACTAGCTCAATTAATAAATATCTTAGTGGTGATGATATTAAAGATGAAGATCTTAAATTTACTAATGAAGAATTAATGTTTGAAAACATTATGATGTCTTTAAGAACTATCTATGGTTTAAATATTGAAGAGTTTAATAATAGATATAATGTGGACTTTATTAAAAGGTATAAGGATGCTTTAAATAGTGAATATTTAAAGATTGTAAATAATCATTTAATATGTACAAATCTTGAGATCTTAAATAATATTCTATTAGATTTCATGATTTAATTTATTTGCGTTAAAATATTTATAGTATGTCAATTAAAAGAAGTTCAGGAATTTTATTACCAATTTCATCATTACCATCAAATTATGGCATTGGTACTTTTGGTAAGGCTGCATATGATTTTGTGGATTTTTTGCTTAAGGCTAATCAAACTTATTGGCAAATTCTCCCATTAAATCCTACTGGATATGGTGATTCACCTTATCAAGCTTTTTGTACATATGCAGGAAATCCATATTTTATTGATTTAGATATTTTATGTGATGAAAAATTATTGGATAAGAAGGATTTAAATAAACTTAAAGTTAAAAACTTGAGCAAAGTTGATTATGCTTATTTATATAAAACTAGATTTAATATACTATATAAAGCTTATTTAAATGGCATAAAAAAATACAAAAAGTCTTTTAATAGTTTTATTCAAGAAAATATCAATTGGATTGAGGACTATGCATTATTTATGTCTTTGAAGAAGCATTTTGATATGAAATCATGGTTAGATTGGCCTGATATAGGTATTAAATCTAGACATCCAGAGGCAATGGATAAATATAAAGAATTATTGAAAGATGATATTAATTTTTATTCGTTTATACAATTCTTATTTTTTAGACAATATGAGAAATTAAAAAAATATGCTAACTCTAAAGGAATTAAAATAATTGGTGATTTACCAATCTATGTAGCTCTTGATTCAAGTGATGTTTGGGCTAATATTGAAGAATTTAAAATTGATACTGATACCATAGTTCCTAAAGAAGTTGCTGGAGTACCACCTGATTATTTTTCAAAAGATGGTCAATTATGGGGGAATCCACTATATAACTGGGATTATATGGCTCTTAATGGCTATAAATGGTGGATTGAAAGAATTGATGGGGCTAGAAAACTATATGATGTGATTAGGATTGATCATTTTAGAGGACTACATGAATATTGGTCTGTACCATATGGTGATAAGACCGCAAGAAATGGAAAATGGAATAAGGGTCCTGGCATACATTTTGTGACTGTATTAAAAGAATGGTTTTATGATACGCAATTTATTGCTGAAGATTTAGGAATAATTGATGAAAATGTTACTAAACTCTTAATGGATTCTGGTTTTCCTGGCATGAGAGTCTTACAATTTGGTATGTCACCAGATGGCACAAGTTATCATATGCCACATAATCATATTGAAAACTGTGTATGTTATACATCAACACATGATAATTATCCAATGATGGGTTGGTTTAAACATGCGAAAAAGAAAGATTTAAACTATGCGATTAAATACTATGGTTTAAATGAATTAGAAGGCTATAACTATGGCTTTATTAGAGCTGGTATGTCTTCGGTTGCTAGTTTATTTATCGCTCAGATACAAGATTATTTAGGCTTAGATGAAAAGGCTACTATCAATAATCCAGGTACTTTAGGAAATTGGAAGTGGAGATTAACTCCTAGACAATTAGATGATAAATTAGCTAAAAAAATAGCGTATATCACAAAGATTAATAATCGTTCAAGAGTTAAGTAAAACTGTTAGAAATAACAGTTTTTAAATGCATATTTCATATAATAGTTTAAGCACTATATTATAATTACATATGTGTGGAGGTAAATATGCCATTTAATGAAGATGTAATTAGAGATAGTAGAAATTTTTATAATAAAGAAATTGAGCCAATGATAAAGGAAAAATTCCCAGAATATGAAAATCGTATTGCGGTTGGTTTAGTTGGTGAGGGTTCTGATTGTTTTGGATACTATGATTCAATATCAAGAGATCATGATTTTGGTACTGGTGTATGTTTATGGTTAACAGATGAAGATTATTATACAATTGGCGAAGAATTATCTAAAGCATATGATGAAATAGCTTATAAAGATTCAAATCATGGTTTAAGTGCACGTTTAAGACAAAGAAGAGGAGTTATGTCTATATATGAATTTTATTCCAATATACTTTGTGTTGATTGTGATATTGAAAATTGTGAATTAACTTTAAATAAATGGCGTGTTCTAGATCATACATGTTTAGCTACCGCAACTAATGGCGTAGTATTTAAAGATGATTTAAGAGTATTTACTAATTTTAGAGAATATTTACTTAAACATTTACCTAAAGAAATATTTAAAGAAAGATTAGCTCAAGAATTACATAATTATGCAATGAATCTACAAGTAAACTATGCTAGATGTATGGCTAGAAAAGATTATGTAACCGCTAATATATGTAAAACAAATGGAATTAATGCTGCAATGCAAATATTCTTCTTATTGAATAAAGTATATCCACCATATTATAAATGGACATATCGTGCTTTAAAAGAATTAGATTATAATAATAATTTTTCTAAACTGATTTATGATTTATCATTAACTGAATTAAATATTGATGTTTGGAATGATAAAAACTATGATCCTAATTTTTTAAATATGGATGATAAAATTGTGATTCTTGCTGAACAGATTGCTACAAATATCGTTGCTCAATTAAGAAACAATGGCTTAACTGATGGCAGAGATCCATATTTAGAAAGATATGTAAATGAAGTACTTGCTATATAAAAAATATCCTTACATTTAAATTTTAACCCTACAAATAATAACTTTGTATAAAACGAGTTAAAAAAGTAGTAATAATTAGTAAAACTC
>CADBMV010000099.1 GCA_902795865.1 uncultured Erysipelotrichaceae bacterium
CCTCTTCTTACTTATACAATTCTATATAAAATATTATGATTTGTCTAATTAGACCTAATGGGTGAGAAATTTCCCTTTTCTCAAAAAGGTGGGCCATCTATAAACATCTTTAGGATCCCTGATTAAGGTCTTCAACACCAATGTTTAACACTCGATAGTCCGTAAATATAGTGTAGGAATTTCATTGTATCCCATTAGGTATTTTTATTATAAATACTAATTATAGCTTTTGACTAGTCTTGACTTTTTTATTGCTATTTGGTAAAAGGTTCAAATATCTTTAAATATACATTTATTAATGCTTCTACTTGTTTATCAGTTGGATTATAATCAAGCTCTAAATTGTCATAACAAACTTGTGAGCCATAGAATTCACCATTAACAACACTAAATACATGAGGAGTTAATAATACTTTTTCATTATTTTCATCTGTATTAGCTATTTCGTACATATATTTTAATAATTTGTCTTGTAGTTCTTGGTTTGTTAAAGGCTCATCTTGATTATAGACATCTATATAATAGACAGTAACACCTGCTTTAGTTGCAGCTTGTGATATATATTTACATACTGTTTGGCAACATCCACAATTTGATCTACCTAAATAGAAAATGCCAGATGATTTATTATCGATTGTATTAAATAATTCACTTACGGTAATTGCTCTAAAATTATGTTCAGTTGAACTAACTCCTTCATAAGAAGACATATCAACTTGTTTAGAAACTATTTCATATGGATATTCTGGAGTTGTGTTTGTTTTACTAGAATTACTTGAACATGAAAATAGTACTAAGCACATTAAAACAATCAATATTTTTTTCATATTTTATCTACCTCAATTGTTTCAAATAATTCTTCAATTTTTTCTTTAGAACCTAAATCATTAGACATTGAAGTTGCTAAAGATGCAGCATTAGCATATTTAAATGATTCTAAAGTATCAGCACCTCTAATAATTCCATATATGAATCCTGCAACTAATGAATCAGATGTACCAGTAACTTCTAGTAAAGATCCACTTAAACTAGAACATTTATAAGTTTCATCTTTTGTATAGATATATGAATCATCTTTACTAGATGAATATAAGACATTTTTAGTACCTTTTTCAATAAGATATTTACAATATTCATCTAATTTATCTCTATCTTCAATATTATTTTTATTAAGCTTAATCGCAAATAAATTCGCATCTAAACATCTATTTAATATAGATTTATCTGAATCAAGAATTACTTTAACTCCTTGATTAGATAATTCATGTACTAAAGTGATCATTCTATCTTTAATTTCTTCTTCAATATTACCTGATAATACAAAAATATCATCAGCATAAATATTAGAAAGTCTAGTCTTAAATTTCTCAAATTCTTCATCGCTAATATGAGGACCCTTAGCATTTATATCTGTTTCATTTTCTAAGTCCATTATTTTAAGATTAATTCTTGTATTATCTTTAATAGTAGTAAATAATGGTTGAATATTTGGATATTTAGAAATGAAATCAAGATAATAATCTTTAGTAAAACCACCTAAAAATCCTAAAGCAATATTAGGTATTCTAAAATTATTCAAAACAATAGAAACATTGACGCCCTTTCCTCCAGCATCAAACATTTCTACATCACTTCTAATATCACTTCCTACTTTTAATTCAGTAATAGAAATATAATAATCTAATGATGGATTTGTTGTACAAGTATAAATCATAATTACCTCTATCTTTGAGTAGCATTAAATGTGCTTATTAATTCATTTAATATTTTATCATGTATTTCATTAACATCATCACTTGTCAATGTCTTATTAGGATCTTCATATACAATATTTAAAGATATAGATTTATATCCATCTTCAATATGTTCACCTTGATATATATCAAATGCTTCTACATTAGATACTAAATGAGAACCAACTTTCTTAATTGTCTTAATTATCTCTGCAACCTTAATATCTTCTTTTAATAATAAAGAAATATCTCTAGAAACAGATGGATATTTGTTTAATACAGGAGCTTTAATTTTGCTAGGTTTTGAATTGGCTAAAACATCTAATAAAACTTCTCCATAATAAACATCATCTAATTTTAAAGACTTAACAAAACTAGGATGAAGTTTACCAAATATAGCTAATAATTGATTATCCATCATCAGAATAGCTGATTGATATGGATGGAAATGAGTAGTATCTATATTGTTTTCTAAAATATTAATTCTTTGTGAAGAAAAACCTAATTTAGATAATAAAGACATAATAATACCCTTAATAACATAAAAGTCTGTTTTAATATTAATATGTTTTAATTTGTGTTCAACAATACTACCTTGCATTAAAATACCTAAACGCTCTTGTTCGCCATTAGAATCATAAATCTTTGATATTTCAAATAAATTGATATTGTTATTATTATGATCTAAATTATATGCAAGATTTTCTAATAAAGAATTCATCAAAGATGTTCTTAGATATCTTCTTGCATCTGATAATGGAGATATTAATTCTACTGCTTCATTATCATTTAATATAGTTTCATCAATATATTTCTTAGAAACTAAAGTATAGTTAACAGTATCATAGAAACCTAATTGTGATAATTCATTTCTGATTGATCTTCTTATATTTTGAATATTTGTTAATTTACCTACTGTTTGAGGCATTAAAGGTAAAGTAGATTTTAAATCATCAAAATCAGTTAATCTGATTATTTCTTCATCTATATCTACAGATATTTTTAAATCAGTAGATCTATGTGATGGAATTATTGAAGTAAAAGTATCACCTTCTACTCTATATTGGAAACCAAGTCTTCTAATTACATCAGTAGCTTCTTGCATAGTGTAATTTTTACCAATTAAACTATTTAAATGAGTTAAGGTTTCACTAATCTCATATGGATGATAGTCAGCTTTACCATATTCTACAGTTTCTTCAATTGTTTTAGCATCAGCAAGTTCTAATAATAAATGAACAGCTCTATCCATGGCTTTATGTTGACTCATAGGTTCTAAACCTTTAGAAAATCTTGCAGCAGATTCTGTTTGTAAACCTAATCTATTAGATGTATTTCTAATTTGTGCATGATCAAATAACGCTGCTTCAATAACAATCGATTTAGTATCATCTAAAATCTTAGTATTATCACCACCCATAATTCCAGCTATACCAATAGGTTTATTATCAGAAGTAATTATTAAATCACCTTTTTCAATTTTATATTCAATTCCATCTAATGCAACATATGGACCTTCATAATCATCTCTTACAGTTATTTCTTTATTAGGAATACTTCTTAAATCATAGAAATGTAATGGTTGTCCTGTTTCTAACATGACATAGTTAGAAATATCTACTAAATTATTTATACATTTAACACCATTAGCTCTTAAATGTCTTTTCATCCATTCTGGTGATTCTTTAATAGTTACATCATTAATAACTTTGGCTAAAAAATGTGGACAGTTTTTAGACTTAGATTCTAATTTAAAATTACCTTTATTACCAATATTTGATTGGAATTCATAATCTGGTAATTTAACTTCTTTGTCTAATATTGCACCCATTTCTTGGGCCATAGAATACATTGATAAACAATCAGGTCTGTTTGCATAAATAGATACATCTAAAATAGTATCTTCATAACCTAATTTATTTAAAATATCAGTTTCACCAACATTAAAACTATCATCTAACTCTTCAATACCATTAATACTAGTAGAATCATCAGGTATTAAGCTTTCATCAATTCCTAATTCTTTTAATGAACAAAGCATTCCATTGGAACTTTGTCCTCTAATGGTAGATGCTTTGATTTCTCCACCAGGAAGTTTAGCACCAACTTTAGCAACAATAACTTTTAATCCTTGTCTACAATTTGGTGCACCACAAACAATATCTAATACCTCGCAGCCAATATCAGTTTTTGTAATATGAAGATGATCAGAATCAGGATGATCTTTACATTCAATAACTTTACCAACTACTAAGTTAGTTGCATCAGATAACTTATCAATAGCTTCAACTTCAAAACCACATTTAACCATTTTTGATACAATCTGTTCAACACTTAGATCAGAAATATCAATTAATTCAGATAACCAATTTAAACTTAATTTCATAAAGACCTCCTATCTTTTAAAACCATCTAAGAAACGAATATCGTTAGTATATAAGTCTCTTATATCACTAATTCCATATTTAAGCATGGCAATTCTTTCAATACCTGCACCAAAAGCAAAACCAGTATATTTCTTAGAATCAATACCAGCCATTTCTAAGACATTAGGATGAACCATTCCTGAACCTAATATTTCAATCCATCCTGTGCCTTTACAAGTACTACAGCCCTTACCATGACATATATGACAAGTCATATCTACTTCAAATGAAGGTTCTGTAAATGGGAAGTATGAAGGTCTAAATCTAATAGATGCATTTTGTGAGAATAATTCTCTAATCATTAGTTCTAAAGTACCTTTTAAATCCGCAACTGTAATATTTTCACCAATTACTAGTCCTTCACATTGCATAAATTGATGAGAATGAGTTGCATCATCATCATCTCTTCTATATACCTTACCAGGACATATTACTTTTATAGGAAGATTATTAGCTTCATTTTCTAAAACTCTCATTTGAATCGCAGTAGTTTGCGATCTTAATAAATGTGTTGGATCCACATAGAAAGTATCTTGCATATCTCTTGCAGGATGACCTTCAGGTGTATTAGCTTTAGTAAAATTATATAAATCAGATTCAAGTTCTGGACCTTCTGCAACGTTATAACCCATACCAATAAAAATATCTTCTAATTCTTTCTGTACTAAAGTTAATGGATGCATAGAACCATGTTTTAAGTTATATGAATCTAAAGTAATATCAATTTTTTCAGATTCTAGTTTTAAATTTAATTGTGCTGATTCTAATTCTTGTTTCTTCTTGTCTATCGCATCAGAAATAGCACTTTTTAAATCATTAACTAATTGACCAAATTTAGGCTTTTCTTCACTAGATAAATCCTTCATTTGTGCCATTAAAGATTGAACTTTACCCTTTTTAGATAAATATTCAATACGTAATTCTTCTAATAGTTTAGAATCTGCATTTTTAATCGCATTTAAAGCTTCATTTTTAATGTTTTCTAGATCCAACATATAAAATTACCTCCTAAATAAAAAGGTGGATACAAGGGCGCAAAAGCGCGTTACCACCTTAGTTTATAACTCATATTCTTAACGCGAATTACACGTGGAGTATTAATCCAACTAGAAAGTGAATTCACTAATTATCTTATTAGAATCTTACACCAATTGATTCATTCTCTAAAATAAGAACCTTAGCTACTATTCTTTCATAAGTACTTTAAAATTATAACATAAATAATATATTTTAAAAGAGGCCTAAGCCTCTAATAATTAAACTATTTCAACCTTAATGCCTGGACCCATATTGCTAGAAAGAGTGCAAGATTTAATATATTGACCCTTAACAGCAGCAGGTCTAGCCTTAGCGATAACTCCGTATAATGCTTCAAAGTTTTCAGCTAATTTATCTGCATCAAATGAAGATTTACCAATTAGACAGTTGATATTACCTTCTTTATCTACACGGTATTCAACTTTACCCTTTTTGATTTCTTCAACAGCTTGAGCAATATTTTGAGTAACTGTACCAGTTTTAGGGTTTGGCATTAATCCTTTAGGGCCTAATACTTTACCTAACTTACCAAGTTCACCCATCATATCAGGTGTAGCAACGATGATATCGAAATCAAACCAACCATTTTTAACTTGTTCAAGGATTTCTTTATCACCAACGTGGTCAGCACCAGCGTTTTTAGCAACATCAATGTTTGCACCTTGAGTTACTACTAGAATTCTTTGAGATCTACCAGTTCCATTTGGAAGCACGATAGCACCACGAATTTGTTGATCAGCTTGTCTAGGGTCTACATTTAAGTTAAATGAAGCTCTAATTGCAGCATCATATTTAACAGTTGTAGTCTTCTTAGCTAATTCACATGCTTCAAGTACAGAATATTTCTTACCATGTTCAATTAAAGCTAAAGAGTTATTATAATTCTTAGAACGTTTCATATTACTCTTCCACCTCAATTCCCATGTTTCTAGCTGTACCAGCAATAATCTTCATTGCTGCTTCAACATCATTAGCATTTAAATCAGGCATCTTATACTCAGCAATCTCTTGAAGTTGAGCTTTAGTAATCTTACCTGCTTTAACACTATTAGGTGTTCCAGAAGCTTTCGCAACACCAGCAGCTTTCTTTAATAAAAACGCAGCTGGAGTAGTTTTTAATACAAAGTCAAAAGATTTGTCTTCGTAAGCAGTGATGATAACAGGAACGATATCACCATGTCTGTCTTTTGTTGCATCATTAAACGCTGAACAGAACTGA
>CADBMV010000100.1 GCA_902795865.1 uncultured Erysipelotrichaceae bacterium
ATAATCCTGCTCAGATACAAAAGACCAACCATCCCCTCTAGAATACTCTATTTTTTTATTTTTTACAACCTTTATTGGTGCATGAGGTGAAACTATATATGCAACCATATCTTCAAGTGATTTTGATTCATTAAAATAAAAACCATCATCCTTTTCATTATGTACAACTAATTCATCCTCATTTAAATGAAATTCAACTTCAACATCCTCAAGTGTTATAGCATCAGGACATATCATATAACCAGATAAATCATAACTAATATGTAACTTATCAGAAGCATCATAATAAAAGCTAATATCACCTTCTACATCCTTTAAACTTCTTAAAAACAAATTATCATCAAAACTATATGTATCTATATCAACTACATATCTTTTAAGATCCGAAATATTTAATAAATCTCTTAAATTGATTATCACATTGATATTATATAATAACATTGTGAAAATAACAGGAATCATAACTGAATATAATCCATTTCACAATGGACACAAATATCATATTGATCAAGCAAGGCTTTTAACTAGTCCTGATTTATTAGTATGTGTATGTACTGGGAATTATAATCAGCGTGGAGATATTTCTATAATTAATAAATTTGAGAAAGCTAAAGCTGCTTTAGAAAATGGTGTTGATTTAATAATTGAATTACCATATATCTATACAGTACAAAATGCATATGTCTTTGGATCTAAAGCTGTAGAATTATTAAATTCAGTTCATATTAACAATTTAGTATTTGGATCAGAAACAAACAATCTAGATGAATTAATAAAATATTCTGAATTACAAATAGATGTGACAAGATTAAAACAATTGATGCATGATGGAAGCTCTTTTCCTAAAGCATATGGTTTATTAGCTGGAAGTTTATATCCTAATGATATTTTGGCAGTAACATATCTCAAGGCTTTAAAAGGAACAAATATAAAACCTATATCAATTCAAAGAACAAACAATTATCATTCTAATGATATGGATATTATTTCTTCAGCAAGCGCAATAAGAAAAGCTATCAAAGAGAATAAAGATTATCATCACTCTACACCTATCAATATAAATGAAGCGATATATATAGATGATTTATATCCATATTTAAGAAATATCTTATTCACATCATCTAGTATAGATTTATCTAAGATTTTCCTAGTTGATGAAGGTATTGAAAACCTATTAAAAGATAATGCGATTAAATATGATAACTATACTGATTTTTTAGAAAATAGTATTTCAAGAAGATATACTAAATCTAGAATACAAAGAATACTACTTCATATTATTAATAATATTAAAAAAGAAGATGTCTTAAATCTTCCTGAATTAAATTATATAAGAGTTTTAGGTTTTAATAATAAGGGACAAGAATATTTAAAACAAATCAAAAATGATATTAAAGTAGTAACTACATTTAAAAATATTCCTGAACCATATAAATCAATAGAATGGAAAACTAATTTAATATATGCAAGTTTACTTAAAGATAGTAATGCCTATATAAAAAGAGAACTACAAGAACCTGTAATAACAAAAGAATAATTCAATTGAATTATTCTTTTACATTAATACATTATGATATACTTCTTGAACATCTTCTACTTCATCAAGTAGATTTAGAAGTCTTTGCCATAACTCTTTATCATGCTCATCTTCAATTGTGACATATTCTTGAGGAAGCATTTTAATAGCGCATACAGAGTATTCACAATCAGGTATTAAAGTATCTATAGCTTCTTGAGCTTTATGTAAATCAGTTGGTGCAACATAAACTGTCATTTCACCATCTTCTAATTCAATGTCACTAACATCAACATCAGCACTTATTAAAGTATCTAACATTGTATCTTCATCATCATATTTAAAAGAAAGAACACCTAAATTATCATAGTTGAAAGAAACAGATCCTTTAACACCCATCTTACATTTAGATTTATTAAAACATTGGTTCATTGCCGCAACAGTTCTATTTGAATTATCTGTAAGACAATCAATAATAATTGTGGCACTGCCTGGGCCAAAACCTTCATATCTTAAAGCATCATAGCTTTCAGCTGAACCACCCTTTGCTTTTTCGATTGCTCTTTTGATAACATCTGCAGGAACTTGATTTGCTTTAGCTTCTTTAATCTTAGATCTTAAAGCTAAGTTCATGTCTGGATCAGCTACTCCAGACTTTGCAGCAATATATATTTCTTTACCGTATCTAGAATATACTTTTGATTTCATTGCAGCAGTTTTAGCCATTGCTGCAGCTCTAACTTCATGTGCTCTTCCCATAAAATACCTCTTTACTTTCTTTATTATTTTAATACTAAATCCAGATTTTACAAAATTTAATAAAACAAGGGATATTTACTATCCCTTGTATACTAATCTTTTAATACGCTATTTACTAAATCAATTACTTCTTGTTCATTATCACACTTAAGAGCTTTATTTGCTAAATCCTCCATGTCTTTTTTATTTAAAGAAGTAATTATTTTTCTGGTAGGAAGAATTCTTGATGCCGACATTGAGAATTCATCAAGACCTAGACCTAATAGTACGGGTGCAGCTTTAGGATCACCAGCCATTTCACCACACATTCCACACCACTTTCCTTTAGAATGTGCACCATCAATTGTCATCTTAATTAATCTCAATATTGCAGGGTTTAATGGTTGATATAAGTAAGCAACCTTTTCTGACATTCTATCAGCTGCCATTGAATATTGTATTAAATCATTTGTACCGATTGAGAAGAAATCAGCATATTTAGCAAATTCATCTGCAAGTGCAGCTGATGCAGGTATTTCAACCATCATACCTATTTCAATTTCATCAGATACTTTTACACCTTCTTTAATTAATTCTTCCTTGGTATCTAATACAAATTGTTTTGCACTCTTGAATTCATCAATAGTCGCAATCATTGGGAACATAATAGCAAGTTTTCCATAGGTGGATGCTTTTAATAAGGCTCTAACTTGAGTTTTAAAGATATCTTTTCTATCTAAACATAATCTTATAGCACGATATCCTAAGAATGGATTCATTTCTGGATCAAATTCAAAATAAGGAAGCTTCTTATCTCCACCAATATCTAAAGTTCTAACAACAACTCTTTGTCCTTCAGCTTTTTCTAAGACAACTTTATATGCTTCAAATTGTGCTTGCTCACTTGGGAAAGAATCAACTGATTCCATATATAAGAATTCTGTACGATATAAGCCAACACCTTCAGCACCATTTTCAATAACGTTGTCCATATCTTTAGGAGAGCCGATATTCGCAACTAATTCAACTTGATGCCCATCTAAAGTAATTGATGGTTGATGAAGTAATACTTGTAGAGCTTCTTTTTCTTTTAAGAATGCTTCTTTCTTTTGGCTATATTCTTCAAGTTGTTTATCATCTGGATTAACAATTACAATACCTTCTTTAGCATCTAAAATAATAGTATCTCCATGTTTACAAGCTTTCATTACACCAGTGCATCCCACAACTGCAGGAAGTCCTAATGCTACAGCCATGATAGCTGCATGAGAAGTTTTACCACCAATTTCAGTTACAAAACCTAAAGCATATTTCTTATTTAATTGAGCTGTATCAGATGGAGTCATCTCTTCAGCAACAATTACTACTTCTTCATTAATAGTAGTAAGATCAGGTATTGTAAGACCTAATAGATTACATAATAATCTAAAAGATACATCCTTAATATCAGCAGCTCTTTCTTTGAAATATGTATCTTCCATTGATTCAAACATTGAAATCATATTATCAGATACTGTTTTTGTAGCTAATTGTGCATTACTTCCATCATTTATCATTGCTATAATTTGATCTTTAAACTCAGGATCTTGTGCCATCATTAGATGCGCATCAAAAATTGCTAATTCTTCTTCTTTCAAAGATGAAGAAGCCCTTTGTTTAATTTGCTCAATATCAGCTATTGTTTTATTAAGTGCATTTTCTAAATCTTCAATTTCTTTTGAAGGTTCTTTTACACTTTCACTGATTTGGATTATTGGTTGTTCAAGTTTATAAACCTTACCAATTGCTATGCCACTAGATGTAGCTATTCCCTTTAACATCTTGTTTTATACCCCCGTTACATATAGTAATATTATACAATCTTTATCTTCCTACAAACAACGAAGAAATTCTTCATAAGCTTTTTCACGATTTCTAAAATATGTTGACCTAGATAAGTATCCTCTAAACCAATTACCAGTTCTACCTTCGATTACTTCATTTTGAATGATAAACTTATTATATTCGCTTAGACTTTCAACAGTTTCTTCTATGTGACATACAATCTTTTGATGAGATTGAACACTTCTGATATCACATATTTTATAACCTGATTCAACTTGTCTTAAGAAGTTTTTGCTTTTAATATAATGTTTAGCCATTAACTGAATTTCGAATCTTTTATTCGACATATTTTCCTTTCGCAAGGAAGAATTATTTTAATTTATTCGATAAATTCTATTCACTTACCTCAATTAATCCATAACCTCCATCATTTCTCTTATATACAACTGCAATCTTTTCACTATCGATATCCTTATAGATAAAGAATGAATGCGAAAGCATTTCCATATGCATAATTGCATCATCTAATACCATCTCTTCAGCATAAACTGTCTTTGTTCTAACTGGAGTATCTTCACTCTCATCAACTTCCTGAACAAAGTTTTCTGCAAGAGAATCCTTATGTCTTCTTGAAAGTCTGCCTTTCTGTCTTCTAATTTGATCTTCTAGTTTGTCGATTGCTAAATCAATAGCAGTAGAGAAGTCTTCATGAACAACTTCAGATCTAAGTAAGCCTATTTTGCTAGGCACATTTACTTCTACTTTGAGAGGTCCTCCATTAATTTTAACTGTAACCTTAGCACTTTGTGCTTCATCAATAACAACATACTTATTGAGATCAGATAAACGATTTTCAATCTTTTCCCTCATCTTGTCATTGATTGTTACATTTTCTCCATAAATAGCAAATTTCATAAGTCTTCCTCCTTTTATTTATTTAGACTCAATCATGAGTTCAACTAACCATTTGTATACCAAAAATAATCCATAAGCATCTAAAGAACAATATTGCCTTAAATTATTTAAAACCTCATCTTGATTATCACTACTTTTATTATCAATACTACGCCATTCAAATACAGCCTTTAGACCATCATCAATATTTAAATCAGCATATGAATATTTTGAACATATATCAACTAATTTCTTTAATGTGAAATCTCCTTGCATTCTAATATCATAAATTAAACCTTCATTAAATGGTGTGAATAAATCTATAAACCTATCATTAATTGCGTTTAATTGTTCAGCATATTCATCAAACATCTCAGCTAATTCTTGAATTCTTAAGCATTCAGCACCAATTGCATTATAAGCAAGTATTGGACCACTTGAAGGAAGATAGTCTAGTAAAGCCATTATAAATTCTTTACGACAATCACCTGTTCCTACAAATGTACGATGTTCAAGATTTCCATTTTTGTCTAAATAATATAATGCAAATTCAAAACACAAGACATCCATAGGCTTCATATTCTTATAAGGTGGAACTAGATATCTATCCCATTCAAAATCTATAAAGGAAATAGGTCTTTCATCAAGATTAGATAACCATTTTCTTAAAGGATATTCATCTATAAATAAACCACCATTCTTAGAAGCCATAATTTGTGCATATTGGATTCTATTTCCTTCTAGTAATGAAGTATCAACATCTTTTAAATATTCAATATCAGCTTCATACATCTTATTTTTATTTTGACTAGAAACAAGAGTTAAGATACTATCATCTGGTAATGATTCTTCTGATGGGAAACAATCATGATAATACTCACACAATCCATTTAATCTACAGTATTTATTCTTTTTCGCATCTTTTGGAATCTCAGATTTATTTAAAGAATCCATTATTTTAATAAAGTTAATATTACTCTTCCTTACAACATCAATAATTCTTTTATCTTTATTTAAGTTTGTGCAAATAAATAACTTTTTAGGATCTAATACTCCATCATTAATATATTCTCCATTGAAATATACTAAATATATATCATTAATCTTATAATCTTTCTTTTCTAATAAATCTAAAGATATTTTATAAGTGAGTGTATCTAATTCTTTAATAACTATTCCATAATATATAAAAAACAAATCAAAACCATCTTCATTTTTACGCATTAAAGGTATATTAATTCTTAAATCATCATAAGAAAACCTAGGATGTATGAACCATTCGTATTTATCAACATTATTTTCAAATTTTTCATCTGAATCATTTCTAATACCTTCAAAATATTCTGTAATATCAAAATACTTTAGTATTAGTTCCATTATATTTTCATCTGATCTTAAATAAGGCTTGAAAATAGTACCTGAATCTTTACTAAAATGGTAAAGTCTTTCACATTTCAAGAACTTTTTAATATCACTTATATGATACATATCAACCTCTAACTTAATTATATCTTATTTTCATAGTTCATATTTGAAAATATCATGAAAAAACAATTAAAAATACTAACAAACTACTTGTCTTCAAAGAAAACCCAAACAAAAACAGAAGGATACACCCTTCCATTTTCTTCTTGCTTTGTTTCAAATTATGAAAATTAATATTGCAATATTACTGTATAGTATTATTTAACAGACTAAGAATGTAGTCTATTCTTCAATCCAGCAAGCATATAGCTTTATAGAATTAGTTATTTCACTATCATTTGACCATTTATTTGTACAAGCTTGATCTAAAGCCCAAGAATCAAATTTATAGCCTTGTCTAGAAGTAGTAATATCACCTATGGTTTCACCATACATCTTTTTTATAGGTTCAATACTTGTGCCGCCCTGACAATCAAACTCTACAATAAAACCTCTATTATTCAATCCAATAATCAAAACAACTACTAAACCAAGAATTAATATCAATATAATACGATCTAATGTTTTTACAGAGATATTAATTCTACTATATATATTTTGTAAACTAAGAGGCGAAACATTTGTTTCGCCTTTTGTCTCTTCTTGTTTTTTATTTAATTTATTATCTTGCATTATTTCTTAGTTAAATATTTACGCATATCAATTGCACAAGCAATTAAGATAATTAAACCTTTTACAATATAGATTAAGTTAGCATTTACTGATAAGAAATTAAGACCAGCAAATATTACTTGTAATAGTAATACACCAATGATAACTCCAGATATCTTACCAGTACCACCAACAAATGATACACCACCAATAACACACGCGGAGATAGCATCTGATTCATAGTTTAAACCAGTTGTTGCGTTTGCCGAACCAACTCTAGCAGCATCAATAAATCCGGTAATTGCATACATCATACCAGCTAATGTAAATACCATCATAATAGTTTTCTTAACATTTACTCCAGATACTTCAGCAGCAACTTTATTTGAACCAACTGCAAACATATTTTTTCCAAATGTAGTCTTGTTCCAAATAACCCACATTAGTCCTACAAAGCACAACGCATAGAAGACATATCGAGGAACTCTAACGGTGCCTATATTGAATAGTGGGCCAGTTATAAGTTGTTTATATTCTTCTGTCATTCCTGATAGTGCCATACCATTGTTTGTACCTAACATCATATAAATTAGGATTATGCCATAAATTATTAATTGTGTTGATAAGGTAACAATATATGGATGCAAGTCAAATTGAGCAACACAGAATCCATTAAATAAACCTATTAAGCCTCCAACACAAAGAACAATTAACAGAACTACTGGAATAGGAAATGGAGCAGTCATATTAGGCCAGATTTTATATACAGTAGTAAGTAAAGAGGCAGTAATACATGCGTTTAGACCTACAATTTTACCTGCTGATATATCTGTACCAGCCAAAACTATACAACCAGCAATTCCTAAAGCCATAGGAAGCTTAGAAGCTGTTAGGGAAATAATATTAATTATTGAAGCAATTCCTAAAAATTTAGGTCTTTTAATTGCAACATAAACAACAAGCAATGCGATTATAATATACATTGCATTATTTAGTAATAAATCTAATATTTTTTTCTTATCAAATTTCTTTTCCATTAAATCATCCCCCCTATACATATTTAGCAGCAAGTGTCATTATTTCTTCTTGCGTAGTATTCTTTGCATCTACTTCTCCAGCAAGTCTTCCACCAGACATTACCAGAATCCTATCACAGATTCCTAATAATTCAGGCATTTCTGAAGAAACAACTATAACTAATTTACCTTCATTAGCAAGTTTTAGAATTAATTCATAAATTTCATATTTTGCACCAACATCAATACCTCTAGTAGGTTCATCTAATAATAGAATTGTAGGATCAGTTAATAACCATCTTGTAACAATAACTTTTTGTTGATTACCACCAGATAATGATCTTATTGGTGTTTTTTGACTAGGTGTTTTAGTCTTTAAAGTATCTATACCCCACTGAGTTGCTTCAGATAATTTTTTATTATCTAGAAAACCATGATTCAAATACTTTTTCAAACTAGAGATAGTTGAATTTGCTTGAATATCTCTAACACCAAATATACCAGTTGCTCTTCTTTCTTCAGTAAGCATTGCAAAACCATTTTTAATTGATTCTCGAGGATTCTTATTAGTTACTTGTTTGCCATCAACATAAATCTCACCTGATTTTCTTGTAGCAATACCAAATATATTCTCTAATAATTCAGTTCTTCCAGAACCATCGAGTCCCGCAACACCTAATACTTCACCTTTATATCCCACAAAAGAAACATCACTTAGTTTAGAATATTCAGCACTTAAATTCTTAACTTCTAGAAGTTTTTCCCCAATAGTATTAGTCTTTGGTGGATATACGTTAGTTATTTCTCTACCAACCATCAATTTGATGATTTCATTCATTGTAATGTTTTTAGAATCTTTTGTAGCGATATATTTACCATCTCTCATAATTGTCACTTCATCAGATATTCGTAAAATTTCATCCATCTTATGAGAGATATAAATAATTCCACAACCCCTATCTCTTAAGCTGTTAATGATTCTAAATAAATGTTCAACTTCAACTTCAGTCAAAGATGAAGTAGGTTCATCAAATACAATAATCTTTGAGTTATATGATACAGCCTTAGCTATCTCAACCATTTGTCTTTGAGATACAGGCATTTCTGACATAATTGTTTTAGGATTAACATCAATATTTAAATCCTTAAATACTTCCATTGTTTTTTCATACATCTGTTTCTCAGAAACAAAAGGAAGCTTATCCATCATTGGAAAACGTCCAAGCCACATATTATCCATTACATTTCTTTTTAAAGCTTGGTTTAATTCTTGGTGTACCATTGCAACACCATGTTCTAAGGCATCCTTAGAATCCTTAAAATCTACTTCTTGTCCATTTAAAAATATCTGTCCTTCGTCTTTGTGATAAATACCAAAAAGACACTTCATAAGTGTTGATTTACCAGCACCATTTTCACCCATTAAAGCATGGACAGTTCCTGCTTTAACAGTTAATTCAACATCATCTAAAGCTTTTACACCTGGAAAAGATTTAGAGATATGTTCCATTCTTAATAAAACTTCATTTGACATTTTATTACCTCATATGAGTTATTAAATAAAAATAAGTAGCCATAGTTTCCTATGGCTACTTAAATACAAGTTTTTCTTATCCGTTATATGCTGAATAAGGGATATTTACTCTCCAAGTACCTTCAAGTTCATAAGCAGAGTTGATTCCATCGAAAGCACCATTACCGTTTAAGAAGTTAACAGCAATAGTCTTAACAGCATCAGCCATACCTACAGCGTCTTGTTTAACAGTACCTGTCATAGAGCCTTCATTAATTAATGCAACAGCAAAGTCCATAGCATCAACACCAAATACTGGAATAGTAACTTGATCAGCACCACCATTGTATCCGTGTTCTTTTAATGAGTTAACAGCACCTAAAGCCATATCATCGTTATTAGCGATAACTAATTCAACCATGTTGCCATTTTCTTCATTATATTGAGATAAAATTGTATCCATATATTCTTTAGAAGCAGTATTTGACCAAGCACCGTTTAAGTCTAATAAATACTTGTTTGCGTTGTCTGCATCATAGAATGCTAAAGCTGGTTTGCCAGCAGCAGTTAAGATAGCATCAGCATCTTCAACACCGTATTGTGTTCTAGCATCAGCTTCTAAGTTACCTTCTTGACCTTTGAACATAACATAAGAAATAACACCATCACCGTTTAAGTCAACAGTGTCATAGTTAGCTAAAACATAATCACCAACCATCTTACCTTCCATATGTCCAGCTTGAGTATAGTCAGTTCCAACATATGCAGTATTTGCATAAGAAGTTACTACTTCTTCAGTTACTGAACGGTTGAAGAATACAACTGGAAGATTAGCAGCAGCTGCAGCGTCTAAGATAGTCTTAGTAACATCATCGTTAGAAGCTTCAACTTGGTTAACAACTAATACTTTAACACCCTTTGCGATTGCAGTGTTGATCTGGTCTGTTTGAGTAGTCTGATCAGTATTAGCATCATAGTGGTTGTATGTTACACCAGCAGATTCTAATGCATCAGTCATAGCTGAACGTACACTTGATAAATAAGCATCAGTGTGGTTGTACCAGAATACAGCTACATCTTCAGCGTCGCTAGCAGGTGCATCGCCACCGTTAGCGGAATTGTTACAGCCAGCTAATGTGAATACCATTAAAGCGGCTAATAACACACTTAAAAGTTTTTTCATTTTTTTCCTCCTATGGCCATATAAATGGCCCACTTTCAATTATAACTTTATGTGAAAGCGATTTCAAACTTTACGCTTTTTTAAATAACTGTAATTGTACCAGCAGGTCTTACACTTACTTCTAATAAACAGTCATCACCAAATAAAGAAATCATTAATTTCTTTAATTCTTCTTTATTATCATTAGGTACAATTACCTGAATTGTTCCTTCAAAACCACCACCATGGACTCTAAATGCCCCTTTTTCTTTTAATACAGTTTCACAACTTGCTAAAGCTAAAGCAATAGCTTGAGACTTAGGTCTAGAATAAACAGATACATTTTGTAGATATTCATAAGATGATCGTCCAGATTCTCTCATCAATTTCAATAAAGCTTCAATATCTTTGCTTGCAATAGCTTGTTTTTGTTTAATAGCTCTTTCATCTTCTAAAAAGAAATGAATTGCTCTTAGTAAGCTTCTATCATTATTAACTTGTTTTCTAATATCGGATATGTTTTTAATGAAATCATCTAAACTACAATCAGCTAAAAATTCTTTATTTAAAGCATTTGCTGCAAGTTTCATTTCATTTGGAATATTAGAATATTCTTCAGATAAGTCAGAATGATCACCTTTTGTATCAATAAGCATTAATTCATATCCAAAATCATTAAATGAAAAATCATATTTTTCAATTATAGGATTATTAGGATCTTTGAAATCAATTGCCACAAAATCACCTACAGATATAGACATTTGATCCATTAAGCCACTAGGTTTACCAAAATAAACATTTTCAGCATATTGACTTATTAGTGCTCTATCTACAGGATTTATCTTTCCTTCATTAAAAAGACAATTAAAAACTTCACAAATCATTACTTCAAAACAAGCTGAAGAAGATATACCTGATCCTACTAATACTTTTGAATCACAATAAGCATCAAAACCACCAGCTTCATAAGATAATTGTTTAATTCTAGAAGCAATTCCTCTTATTAGAGCATAAGAGCTATTCTTTTCTTCTTCTATAATTTCTAAATCACTTATATCAATTGGTTTTAAAACTATATCATCATATTTATAATTTATGATATTTGTGTTGTTTTTCTTAACTACAACTAAATTATCAATATTTAAACTTGCAGCTAAAATATGGCCATGCTGGTGATCAGTATGATTTCCACCTATTTCACTTCTACCAGGTGAAGAAATAAAATGATAATCACCATCACCATATAACTTATAAGCATTATCTAATACAGAAAGATATCTTTCTTTCTCTTTTTTTATATCATCACTACAACTAATCTTTTTTAGTATTTCATCAATCTTATCAGATTGAATATATTGTTTAAGATCTAAATAAAACATACTATCCTAAATGTGACTTTCCTATCATTGCAGCACCTAAAACACCAGGTTCACTTAAAGTTGCTTTTAAAATAGGAATATCTCTCATTCCTTCATGTGCCATTGATTTAAAATATTCTTTTAAAGCATCAAAATATAATACAGAAGAATTTGAACATCCTCCACCTATTACAAAACAATCAGGTGCAACAATAGCAGAAATAGCTGAAAGGCATGTCGCAAGGTTTTTAGACATCTTATCAATAATAGCTTTAGCAGTTTTGTTACCTTCAGATGCTAATACAAATACTTTTCTAGCAGAATCAGCTTCTTCACCTATTAGTTCTTTACCCATTAAACCTATAGCTGTACCAGATGCTACAGTTTCAACACCACCTCTATTTAAATGTTTATAAATAGGATATTGTTTAGCATCAGGATCAACTATAACATTTGCGATTTCACCAGCATAACCCTTGTGTCCAGACACAATTTTTCCATCAATTATTAAACCACCACCAATACCAGTTGAATGAGTAATAAAATAAACAATATTATATCCTTTACCAGATCCTAATAAAGCTTCAGCCAAACCAGCAGCATTAGCATCATTATCTAAAAATACAGGAATGCCAGTTATTTTTTGTATATTATCAGCAAAAGGATAGTTTTCACATCCTGGTATATTTGTAGCTTGAGTTATAACGTTTCTTTCACCATCAACAGGACCAGGAATAGCTAAACCAATTGATAAAACATCTTTTAGATCAAATTGAGCAAGTAAATCAAGAATATTCTTTTCAATCGCTTCAGGTCCTTGTTTAGCACAAGCATCCGCAATCACATCTTGAACAATACGACCATCATCATCAACTTTCGCAATTCTTACATTTGTTCCACCTAAATCAATTCCAATGTAATGATTCATTATAATTACTCCTTGTTTTTCTTTATTATACCAATTAAATCATATTCTTTATAATCGCTGATTAGCACATTATAAAATTCACCAATCTTAAGATTATCATCACTCTTAATATATACATATCCATCTACCCCATCTGGTGCAGACATATATGTTCTAGCTATATATTGATTAAATAAAGAATCATACCCATCTATAATAACTTCATATTCTTTATTAATTCTTTCTTTGTTTTTATTTAAGACTATTTCATGTTGAGACTTCATTAAAGTATCATAACGTTTATTCTTTAAATCTTCATCAACTTGATTATCCATACTATATGCAAGAGTTCCTTCTTCTTTTGAATAAGTAAAAGCTCCTAATGAATCAAATTTAAGATCTTCAATTAAGTTCAATGTATCAATAAATGTTTCATTTGTTTC
>CADBMV010000101.1 GCA_902795865.1 uncultured Erysipelotrichaceae bacterium
AAAAAAGAATATCGAAATTTAGATTTTGGCTTAATTATGCTTAAAAAAGCCTTGGAAATTATTAAAAAAATGGGTTATAAATTATGTTTAATCCATGCTCAAATTAGAGCCCAAGCTTTTTATGAAAAATGTGGATTTATCCCTTTTGGTGAAAGGTTTATGGAAGCTGAAATTGAACATATTTCAATGAAAATTGAGTTATAAAAGAAGCATTTTAAAGGTGCTTCTTTTTATGTTTAAAGGCATTTTTAAATCACAAAAATGACAATTTTGCAAGCAAAAAAATAAGAAAAAATGACTAAAAAAAAATAGGTGTTTTTGCTTTGACAAGACTTTTTTTTTTAAGTATAATACATTTACACTCAGGAGGTAAAGTATGTTAAATGTTAGAAAACGTGATGGTAAAATCAATGAATTTGATATTAAAAAAATAAACAGTGCCATCGAAAAAGCTTTTGTCGCATTGGACAAAAATTATACTGATGATATTATTGAATTATTGTCTTTAAGGGTATTTGCGAACGTAAATAGTAAGATTAAAGACAATATCGTGTCTGTTGAGGATATTCAAGATAGTGTTGAAATTGTCTTGATCCAAGCAGGATATATTGATGTTGCTAAAGCATATATTTTATATCGTAAGCAACATGAAAAGATGCGAAATATTAAATCGACATTTTTAGATTACAAAGACACAGTTAATAATTATTTAAAGATTAATGACTGGCGAGTTAAAGAAAATTCAACTGTTACTTACTCAGTAGGGGGCTTAATTTTATCTAATTCAGGTGCAATTACAGCTAATTATTGGTTAAGTGAAGTATATGATGAAGAAATTGCTGAAGCACATCGAAATGCGGATATGCATATCCATGATTTATCAATGTTAACTGGTTATTGTGCTGGATGGAGTTTAAAACAATTAATTACTGATGGTTTAGGCGGTGTTCCTGGCAAGATTACATCAAGTCCTGCATCTCACCTTTCAACATTATGTAATCAAATGACTAATTTCTTAGGAATTATGCAAAATGAATGGGCTGGTGCTCAAGCATTTACTTCCTTTGATACTTATCTTGCACCATTTGTTAAAATTGATAATCTAGATTATAAACAAGTTAAACAATGTATCCAATCATTTATTTATGGTGTAAATACACCTTCTCGTTGGGGAACACAAGCTCCATTTACTAATATTACATTAGACTGGACAGTTCCAAATGATATGGCTGAACTTAATGCAATCGTTGGTGGTGTTGAACAAAAATTCAAATATAAAGATTGTGAAAAAGAAATGGCTATGGTTAACAAAGCTTTCATTGAAATTATGATTGAAGGTGATGCAAATGGTCGTGGCTTCCAATATCCTATTCCAACTTATTCAATCACGAAAGATTTTGATTGGTCGGATACCGAAAACAATCGTTTATTATTTGAAATGACAGCTAAATATGGTACGCCTTATTTTTCTAATTATATTAATTCTGATATGGAACCTAGTGACGTACGTTCTATGTGCTGTCGTTTAAGACTAGATTTAAGAGAATTAAGAAGAAAAACTGGTGGTTTCTTTGGTAGCGGTGAATCAACAGGTTCTGTTGGTGTTGTAACTATTAACCTACCAAGAATTGCATATTTATCTAAATCAAAAGAAGAATTCTATGAAAGATTAGAAAAGATGATGGATATTGCAGCTCGTAGTTTAAAGATTAAACGTAATGTCATTACTAAATTAATGAATGAAGGTTTATATCCTTATACTAAGAGATATCTAGGAACATTTGATAATCACTTCTCAACGATTGGTTTAGTTGGTATGAATGAAGCTTGCTTAAATGCAAACTGGTTAAAAATGGATTTAACGCATAAAGAATGTCAAGAATTTGCTAAAGACGTCTTAAATTTCATGCGTAATAAATTATCTGATTACCAAGAACAATATGGTGATTTATATAATTTAGAGGCAACTCCTGCTGAATCAACAGCTTATCGTCTTGCAAAACATGATAAGAAACGTTATCCAGATATTATCACAGCAGCAAAAGAAGGAGAAACTCCATATTACACAAATAGTTCTCACTTACCAGTAGGTTATACAGAAGATATCTTTACAGCTCTTGATGTACAAGATCAAATGCAGACTCTATATACTTCAGGAACAGTATTCCATTGCTTCTTAGGTGAAAAACTTCCTGATTGGAAAGCTGCAGCAAATCTAGTTAAGAAAGTATCTGACAATTACAAACTTCCTTATTACACAATGTCTCCTACATATTCAATCTGTCAAGAACATGGATATATTACTGGAGAGGCATACACTTGTCCTAAGTGTGGTAAAAAGACAGAAGTTTGGTCAAGAATTACTGGATACTATCGTCCAATACAAAACTGGAATGATGGTAAGGTTCAAGAATTCAAACATCGTAAAGAATATAATATCGAATCTTCAGTTATGAAAGCTAGAGATATTATGAGTGATGTTGTAGAAGCTAAACAAGAAGTAATGCAACAACAAGAAAGCGTTACAGGATATGATATTCCTACAATTTATGTTCAAGATCATTGCCCTAAGTGCAAAGGTGCTGAACAAAGACTACAAGTAAATGGTATTGAACACAGAATCGTAAATTGTTCGCAAGACATGTCTGAAGCTGAAAAATTAAATCTTACTGAAACACCTACGATTGTCGATCCAGATGGAACAATGTTTGTAGGCGCTAATGCAGCTGCTGATTGGATGAAATATCACAACGCAAAATAAATTATAGCCCGCAAATAAGCGGGCTTTATTAAAAGGGGAAGAACTTATGGAAAAACAATATGATGTAGTAGTAGTTGGTGGAGGTCCTGCAGGACTTACTGCTGGTTTATATGCTTTAAGAAATGGTAAAAAAACATTAGTAATTGAAAAATCTGTGTTTGGTGGACAGATTGTAAATTCACCAAAGGTTGAAAACATACCTGGTTTTGAAGCAATAAGTGGTGATGAGTTTGGAGATAAAATGATGTCACAAGTTATGTTTCAAGGTGGCGAAGTTTTCTTTGATGAAGTAACAAAAATTGAAAGTGATGGTCAATTAGCTACAGTTTATCTAGATTTATCAGAACCAGTAAGTGCTAAAACAGTTATTATCGCTACAGGTACTAAACATCGTACTTTAGGTTTAGAAAATGAAGAAGATTTAGTAGGAAAAAATATTCACTTTTGTGCTGTATGTGATGGTAATTTCTATAAAGATAAAAAAGTGGTAATGATTGGTGGAGGTAATTCTGCGTTTGTTGAAGCAATACTACTTGCTGATATTGTATCTAATCTTGTAATGTTACAAGATCTTCCTAAGTTTACTGCAGATCAAAAACTTCAAGAACAACTTGATAAAAAAACAAATGTTGAAAAACATGTTAATACTAAAGTTTTAGGTTATGAAATTCAAGATGGAAAATTATGTGGTGTTAGATACTTAGAAAACAATGAAGAAAAGATTGTTGAATGTGATGGTGTATTCTTAGCAGTCGGTCTAATTCCAGATAATGATAGATTTAAAGATTTAGCAGCACTTGATTCAAGAGGATATTTTATTTCAGATGAAAATGGTATCACTAAAACAAGAAATATCTTTGTAGCAGGTGATTGCCGTACTAAAAGTTTAAGACAGGTTGCAACAGCTTGTTCAGATGGTGCTAATGCAGCAATACAAGCTTGTAATTTATTAAACGCATAGTTTTATACAAAAAAAGACTTAATGATAGTGAATTAAATAGGTTCCACTGTCAATAAGTCTTTTTAAATACAAAATTTTAATGAAAGATTATTTTTTCTTTAAACTTTTGTTATATTCGATTTCAGCTTCTTTAACTGCATATTCACAAGCTTGGATTACAAAAGAAGAAAAATAAGAATCTTTATCTGCTACTTGCTTCTCAATTCTTTCTACAAGTTCTTTAGGAAACCTTATTGTCTTATTTAAGGTTTCTTTTCTTTTATCAGGTTCAAATTTAAATCCCATAATAATACCCTAATTAGATTGTATGGCTTTTTATAAGAACATTCAGCCTTTTCTTTTGTAGTATAAAATGCAATGCAAAATATGATACAATTGCCTTGAAGTACAAATGCAATGCAAAAAGCAATGCGTTTTATCGGAAGATTATGGCAATAGAAATACTTAACGAACCAATAGATGTAATAGAAAACAAAATAAATCGGCTTAGTCCAGTTTTGTTAAAGATTTTACTAAAAGATCAAACGACAAAAGAA
>CADBMV010000102.1 GCA_902795865.1 uncultured Erysipelotrichaceae bacterium
GGCAATATTTCTGCGACAACTATCTTGTTTATTAACGGTTTTAAATCAAATATATATCTCGAAAATGTATTTCCTTTGTGATATTTTATTATTAACCTTCCAACTAAACCTTGATATTCAGGTATTTCTTTGTGACCACATGTGCCAATATTTTTATAGTCGGGTATAGATGTTATCTCACCTGCTGAAACTAGAAGCCATTTGCTATCGTCTTCTTCAAGTCTTACGAAGCCAAAAACTTTTTGTCCGATTTTAGTAAAATTGCGATTTGGTTTCTTTTTCCCAGTGTAGCTCCCTTGATGAGAGTGATAAGTAAAATCTACGTTTCTATTATTAACATCACTTTCATACCAATCTAAAAAATGACTGCGACCTTGCCAAGCCATATTTAAACCTATTTTAGAATTTTCAATATCTTCATCATTTAGATGTAATATATCATTTAGTTTAATATCCATAACATTTCATCCTTCAATATAATTATAACAATTAACATACACCATTAAAGTACACCCATAAGAAACAACTAAATAGTGCATCACTAAGGTATAGTGTTAGTATATATGAAATAAATTTACTTCATAAACCAAAACCATCACCCTATTGAAACATTTTTTCAACACAAACACTAATTGTTTTTATTGATTTTTTTATAACATTTGGACATATAATTAAAACTATCTACTGAGTTTTTAATCATATCTTTCTTTAATTTATTATCTATATCTTTATTAGCATTAATAGATTCAATGTTTTTTATAACCAAACTCATGTTATGGAGTAGAGATTTTTTAATAGAGTGAAGTATTTCTTCTTTATTTGGTAATTTAATTATTATTATCTTACATAGTGCAAGTATTTTTGCACACTCTTTTAAAGTAAATACTTTTGAAGTACTCATGGCAATTGCCATAGACATAGAAGCCGAAACACTAACAGCACTTAATAAAGCTCCTCCACCTGTGATAATTGCTGTTCCTCCAGCCATTCCTAAACCTCCAGCTGCCAAAGAGCCTCCACCAATCATTGCTAAGCTTGCGCTAGTTAATGCCGCACCATGTAAACCAACTAAAGAACCACCTGCTAAAAGAACAGCTATATTAGGCGCGTAGTACATAGCTAATCCTCCTGTTGCTATACTAATAACAACTGCAGCACCTAGAGTAATCACAACTTTTTTTGTAGTATCTTTTATATCTGACAAACCTTTTTGGTAAGCGTCTTCGTATATTCTAAACTCTTTTTTAGTAATAGCTGGACATTCATTAAAAAACTTTGATTTGACCTCGTTGAAGTTATATTTAAGGTTTTTATATTTTTCTAATTCTTCAGCCTCGTATGGATAATATGGTTTAAAAGCAGACAATTCCAAAATAATGACACTATATTCTCTTGGATTTTTATGTTTAAAATCAGATACAAACTTATACAAATCATTGCTGCTATCAAAATCCATATCATGTATCTCTCTGTTAGAGAAGTTATTTAACCATTCTCTTTTCAAGCTGACATGTTTTTTGTTTTTTGTTGCATCAATATCGTAATTAATAAATTGTTTTTTAAGTAGATACAAGGCGTTTGCTCCGTCATTACTCAAGCCAAAACAATCTAGCATTTTAATATCAGATGTTTGATATATTAAGAACTGTCTTTCTAAATATCTATTTTTAACTTCCTCTATATCATATGCAATGTATCTTGAATCAGCCTTAATAGCAAGTACAAATCTACCAATTCCTGCATAATTTATGTTTAATATCATATTAGTAGCAAACAGCACTTTATTTCCTCCGCTTCTCTTTGCAGATTTGTATGCAGTTACGCTAGTTGTAATTGCAACAAAAACCGCAGACGACACAGTCATCATTCTAATCAGCTGTCTTTTATCGTTTGAAGGGATTATATTGTCAACATTTATTTTTCTAATGTCATTTACTGATTTAATATTATTGCTATTTATTTCTTCAATTAAACATCTTAACGTGAATAGAGCTCTAGTAATGATTTCGTTTGTAATTACAGGAAGAGTTCCTTTAACTATATGATGAACAATTCCTACTTCCGTACGCAAATCAAATTTTACCTTCTTTCCTTCTTGATTAAGATAATCATGTGTTCCATTAAATAATTTAGATAAAATTTGAGAAAACGTTATGTCTTTTATGTTATCGCTTTTTTCTCTATACTTTTCTTCTAGTGAGCGAACTATTGGTAACGCAGAAAACTCCTTCAACATAGATAATAATGGACCGGGGATTCCTGTTCCTCTACTTAGAGTACTACTCGAACCTGCCATGTCACTTATTAAATGCATCAACCACATAAAAATGCCAATTATCAACTTTTCAGAAACATCTTTACCAACATATTTTTTATATGGCAATTCATAACTAACAAACTTTCCCTCGGTATCCGTTCCATATCCTTTTAAAGTAAATTGCGAAAGAACAGAGAAGACCAATCCGATAATTGATGGATGGTGTGTAAAATCTCTAAAATGATGTTGTAAGCCACCACCAAATTCATTTATTAGTTCATCACCAGACATTGGGAATCTTTTTTCCAATATCTCAATTGCATCTTTTATGTCTAGATCCTTGTAGTTAAAGTTCTTTTTTGTTTTCTTATTACTGAATATTAAAGCGGTCTTTTTTACAAAATCCTCAACTTTCTCATTGCCCCATTCAGATGCATCTATTAAAGAAATATCATCATTCCATAAAAAGTTTAAAGCTGATGATATTAAACCGCTTGTTGAAGCAATCAAGTAATCATATTTATCAGCTTTCTTTATTTTGTGATTATATTCAATGTTCATTACCTCATTCGGTATCACTTTTGATATTTCGTTACCATTGCAATCAATTCTGCTTGTAGGATCTGAATAATAATTAAAGTCAAATGGCAATTCATCAGAATAATACTTATAATCTAATTCCATACACAGTTCTCCCTAAATAGTTTTACATAATCATTTTATAAGTTTCTGCAATTCATTTCATAATATGATAATCCAAAAACACTGTTCAATTAAATTATCTCGCAATATCGATTATGTTTTTTATATGCCTATATAACATTTTCATCTGTTACATCATTTAAATATCCACATTTTTTGCACTTCCACTCGCCTGTGTTAGTATTAAAACCACTTTGGATATTTAGATAAGTTTCGCATTCATCGCAAAACCAAAGCACAGTGTTTTCTAACCACTGCTGTGTCATCTCATATCTGCAATCTAGACATACCCAGCAGTTTTTTTCGTCAGAATAAACCATATTTTCACTTCGACACTTTGGACAATCGGTCCAATACTCATAGTTAATATACATGCTACTATTATGGTCAATTTTCTTATATTTAAATCCTTTAAAATCTTCTTTTGAACCGCAATATGGGCAAATAGTAAAGGAACTATATTCTTTTACATCAAATTCTCCAGCACATTTTGTACATATTTTCTTTTCCCGAATCATAGTCAAATTCTCCTTGTATATTTTATTGTATGAATATTTTAATGCAACACTTTAAAACTCAAACTCAATCAATATTATCTTTCGTAATAACATAATTAAAGATTGTTAACAGTACCTACAAATACAGGTATGCCTGTGTTGTTGTGAATAATCGCATATATAAATGGTCTGTTTAGAATTACTCTTCTAGATAATGATTGAACTGGACACCCAGTCATAAGACCAGCCCAAGATGCAGCAGCAGCTTTTGTTCCTTTTCTATCAACTTTTATTACTGCTTTGTGCAATAGGTTTGATAAAACCAATTCGTTGTCAGTTATAGAAGTAAATTCAGCATCATTTGTAAATATTCTGTTAATTCCCTTTTTTGTAAAATAGTTTATAAGATTGAAAGAACTATCGACTTTAAATTCAGGAATTTCAACATACAAGTTGTATTTATTAGTTTTATTATTGTATAAATCCGTAATATCAAGATCTTTAGCAATATTAGATAAATCTTCTTTTTCATCTTTTGGAAGAATACCTACAAAAGAAAACTTATTATGTATATATGGTTTTGTAAAACCAACAATATTTTCATTCTCAAGATAATAATCTTCATTACCCGTCATAAAAGATATATTAACAGTTTCTCCGTTTTTATTATGAAATTCTTCTTCTATATCTCTATCTTCATATGGCTCTAGCCACTTTGCATCAAACGATATCGCGTTTGCTATGCCAAATTCACAGTCGTTATTATCCACAATTTTATCTATCATCCCTTTTGTTTTCTCACTAACCCAAGAGTTAACATCTTTTACAAAATCATCGGTAATAAACACTTTTCCATTATGTTTTTCTTTTAATAATTTAACAAATGATTCCTTAATACTATTATGACTTTTCATAAATACAGCATTTGCTACATTCATAATCTGTTTGTATTCTTTTTCATTCAATTTAATCTCTTCACCATGAGTAATTGAATCGATTATTTCCTGTTTTGTTTTGCCAGAGCTAGCATCCTCTAATAGTTTTAATAATATCCAAATAGATAATGGTGACATCACGATATTATCATCACTATTTGATTCATAACTTAATAATTCTTTTACTAGTTTATTATATTCTTTATTCATTCTTTCTCCTTTTTGTTAGTTGTTCTAACGTTTTTACAATATCGTCATTTTAAAGATCACTTAGTATGCGCAATGATACATTCATTGGTAATAAAATTTACTTGACACATATTTTCATTATTTATTCTGTCGAAGACCCTTCCAGCACTATATGTACCTCTTGCAACTGTACATACTGAGTTAGCTACATATCCCACTTTAATATCATCTAAGTTATATACAGCTATTGCTTCATCATCATATAGATTATCTAAATCTTTTTTTAGAGTTAAAGTATCACCTACTTTTATATTAGATAAACCATTATATTCATCTAAATGATTGATTGTTATAAATATTTCTTTTTCATTCATAAATACCTGCTTTCTAATTAATTCATTGTTCATCATTCACATCTCCTTTACTCATAACATGTTGATTAACTAGATTTTCATATTTTTCTAATATTAATTCATTTATCTTTATAAAGAATTGTAAATAAGCCCAATATTGCACTACTGGATCAACTGTGCTAGTTGGAACATAATCTTCAGGGACGTTTTCTGCAAATTTTAACTTCTCATAAATATCGTCTCTTTTCTTAATACATTCTTCTATTGACTTATTTTGATATTGCTTTTTAAAGGCTTCTGGTGAAATCATCATATACTAATACCTCTTTCTATTTGATTTAATAATACTTAACTATGTGTACAAAATTTTTACCAATAATAATATAATTAATTAAAAGGTAATCATTATGGCAGAAAAGAAACAATCATTACTCGCATTACTTGAGATATTAAAGAAGTATTCTGATGAGAATCATCCTTTATCTATCAAGAATATTCAGGATCATTTATTGAATGAATATGATATCAATCTTGATAGAAGAACTCTATATACTTCAATGGAATCGTTAAGAGAATTTGGTTATGAAATATCTGATTATGAATCATCTAAGGGATATTATCTAATTGACAGACAGTTTGAAAAGGCAGAAGTATTATTGTTGTGTAATGCCATACATGCATCACACTTCATATCTTCCAAACAATCAGATGATCTGATAAAGAAACTGTTGAATACTCAATCTAAATACGATCAGAAAGAATTTAAGGATAAGGTCTATATGGCAAATCCTTTAAAGACCAGTAATAAACAGTTATTACTCAATATCGAAGTAGTATCGGAAACTATCAGAGATAATAAACAGTTATCTTTTAACTATCTTAAATACAATAATAAAAAAGAACTGGTAAACAGAAGAGAAGACTTATATATAGTAGAACCAAGATATATAGTTTATTCAGATTCAAGACCTTATCTGATAGTTACATCTAAGAATCATGAAGGTTTTATTCATTATCGATTAGATAGAATGAAAGATTGTGTGGTGTTGAATGAAAAATCTAGAGTATTACCTAAGACAAGTGATCCATATGAATATGCCAGAAATAAACTGTTTATGTATAATGGTGAAATCTATACCGTCACATTTAAATGTAAAGAATCAGTTATGGATCATATGATAGATATCTTTGGATCTGAACTACTAGTAATACCAAATAATGATGATACATTTACTATTAAAGTAAAAACATCTGAACAAGGTGCGTTATATTTAGCACAACAGTTCATGGAGAATATAACTATTATTGAGCCTGAGAAATTAAAAAAAGAGTTTATTAAAACTCTAAAAGAAGTTCAAAACAACTACAAAGGATAGAATTAACTTCTATCCTTTTTTATCTCACTTATACATGCTGATACAAGTATTAATATAGCTCCTATCCAACCTGTGATAGACATATCTTCATGTAGTATAAGCACTGAACATAATATTGATACTACAGGTTCTAAATAACCTAATATTGCTATAGATTGTACAGGTAAATATGTCACCTGAAAAGTATAAACAATAAGCAAATCCTGTATGTATTATTCCTAACATTAATATTATTAATATTGATTGTGTATTAATTTCAATATTCAATCCATAATTCTTAATTAATACATATGGAAGAATAGTTATAGCTGATATAGCTAATTGAACTATTGATTTATCATATGCATTAATATCTTTAATCTTTCTATGCTTAAATTCATAATAATTTTTCCATTAACGCTTCTTTTAAAACTTTAGAAAAATTAATATTTTTTTTCATTGCTAGTTTGTTTAACCAATATGGTATTGTTAATGTTTTTTTAACTGATTTTTCAAAATGATTCTTTGCATATTCTTCTACATCTACACTCACATATGTTACAAAACATTCACCTATCTCTAATTCTGGAAAATTAGTTTTTGAATATTCTACTGGATCAATTGAAGATATATCAGATGGCTCAGGTAAAGGGTTTTTATCTTCCCATTCACTATAAACATATCCTGCCAAACAATCTATTGCCATGTTCATAGCATCCTTCAAATCATTACCCCATGTAGATAGATAATTTAAATCTGGAAATGTAACTGAATAACTTCCATCATCTTCTTTGTAGAAACAAGCTGGATATACTGTTACCATTTTTCTACCTCCCTTTTACTAATCATTGCCTGCTTATATATTTTTGCTTCTGTACCAGGTGGTAAATCTCCAGGATGAAAAGAAATTGTAACCTTACCTGGTTTATAGGGATGGACATATTGTCTATGAGATCCTGTTTGTTTCACAAGTCTCCATCCATCTTTTAAAATGATTCTTTCCATTTGTTTTGCTGTTTTAGGCATAGAATCATCTTGTAGTATAAGTATAAAACTTATACGTGTTAATGTAAATACGTACATTTATATACATAACTTTTTTCCTCCTACTCATTATTCACCGCAAAATCTCATTTTCCTAAATAAAGATTCTATTTTTTTTTATAAAAAATATAAATAATAGTTATGTTACTATTAGTAACATAGATAATATTAATATTGATTAATACTGTTATTTCTTATAACATAGTTATTGAGGTGATCTTATGAATAAAATTAAACAAGAAGTACTATCAAAAGTTATTAAAACCAGAAGAGAAAACTTAAATATGTCTCAACTAGATTTATCTAAAAAGACAAAGATAAATCGTGCAATGATTTCTAAAATTGAAAATGGAAATTATATGCCTTCTCTTGAACAACTTCAGGATTTAATGGAAGTATTACAATTTGATTTTGAAGATATTAGAACTAAACTAGATAAATCAGATAAGAAAGAAAAGTTATTATCTAAAAATGTTGCAGTTGCGGGAACTGGTTATGTAGGTATGTCTATTGCTGTATTATTAGCTCAACATAATAAAGTTATAGCTGTAGATATCATTGAAGAAAAAGTTAAATTAATCAATAATAAGAAATCACCTATTCAAGATGATTATATTGAAGATTATTTAAAGAATAAGAAATTAGATTTAAAAGCTACTTTAGATGCAAAAATGGCATATAAGGATGCTGATTATGTAATTGTAGCTGCACCTACTAATTATGATCCTCAAAAGAATTATTTTGATACTTCAGCTGTTGAAACAGTAATTGATTTAGTAAGAAAATATAATTCTAAAGCATATATTGTAATTAAGTCTACAATTCCTGTAGGATTCTGTGAAAGAATTAGAAAAGAAAAGAAAGATAATCGTATATTATTCTCTCCTGAGTTTTTAAGAGAATCTAAAGCATTATATGATAATTTGTATCCTTCTAGAATTATTGTAGGATGTGATTTAAATAATAAAGAAAATGTAAAAGCAGCAAATGAATTTTCTACTTTACTAAGACAAAGTGCTTTAAAACAAGATATTGAATGTTTAATAATGGGTCTAACTGAAGCTGAAGCTGTTAAGCTATTTGCGAATACTTATTTAGCTTTAAGAGTTTCTTATTTTAATGAATTAGATACATATGCAGAAACTAAAGGATTAGATACTAAATCTATAATTGATGGCGTTTGTTTAGATCCTAGAATTGGCACACATTATAATAATCCATCATTTGGCTATGGTGGTTATTGTTTACCTAAAGATACTAAACAATTATTAGCTAACTTCTCAGATGTTCCAGAGAATCTAATAGAAGCTATTGTAGAATCAAATAGAACTAGAAAAGATTTTATTGCGGATAGAGTATTAGAAAAAGCAGGAGCATATGTAGGATCATCTACTTATGATAAGAAAAAAGAAAAGAAAACTATTATAGGTGTTTATCGTCTAACAATGAAATCTAATTCTGATAACTTTAGACAATCTTCAATTCAAGGAGTAATGAAACGTATAAAAGCTAAAGGAGTAGATATTATTATCTATGAACCTACTTTAAAAGATGGTGATACTTTCTTTGGTTCTAAGGTTGTGAATAATTTAAGTAAATTTAAAAAACAGTCTCAAGCAATTATTGCGAATAGATATGACTCAAGCTTAGATGATGTAATAGATAAAGTATATACAAGAGATTTATATAGAAGAGATTAGTTCTCTTCTTTTTTTGTATTAATTGATACATTTTTTATTGACATCAAATTACTAAATATATATAATCAAATTGTGAATAAGAAAAATATAATACCGTTAAATGAAAACGAAGTTTTAAGAGTACTTGAAATCATTAAAAATTGTGTTAGATTTGACAGATTTATTATTTCGCTTGGAAAGAATCGTAAAGAGAATCAACAATTTATAGACGAATATAATCTAACAACAAATAAACAAAAACAAATAATGCTTAATTTGAATATTGATGATTTCTGTTATGCCACAAGAGATATAAAAAATCATAATGATATTCTTTATGTCTTTGCACCAATAGTCTTACTTAAAGATATTGAAAATGTAAGTATAAGAATAACTATGTATATCAAAAATAAAATAATTAAAGATGATGGAATAAACAATCTTGTAATAATATCATTTCATGCACTTAATAATTATATTGAATATGCATTTAAATAAGGAGACCAGCTATGAATCTGTCAAGTAATTTGATAGATAGCTTAATCCATTATTAAAACTCTGCGTTATTGTATTTATTTAAGTTAA
>CADBMV010000103.1 GCA_902795865.1 uncultured Erysipelotrichaceae bacterium
AAATGGCGCAAAACCCTTGCAAAACATGGCATATTAACGCATAGAAAGGCATTTGAAAGATATGATAAAAATCCTATTCGTTTGCCATTTAGTTAAACAAACAAATACAAACAAAACAAAACTACCGGTTGTAATAGTTAATTCTTTTCAAAATGAATCTAAGGAATTAATTAAAAATTGTTTAGATTTAAAATGTGAAGATTTTATCTTAGCTGAGATCTATGATATAAATTGGAATGATCAAATGTCTCCATGGTATATGGATCCTCTATATAAAAATGATATGCCTTATCTAGGTAAAGCAGATGAGTATTTAAAACAATTAGTAAATAATACTATCCCTGAAATAAAAGAATATATAAATACACATTTTAATATTTCAATAGATTACTATGTTATTGCAGGATATTCTCTTGCAGGATTGTTTGCATTGTATAGTGCATATAATACTGATGTCTTTAAAAGAGTTGTTAGTGCTTCAGGATCTTTATGGTATCCTAATTTTTTAGAATATGTATACAATAATACAATTAGTGATAATGTTGATAAAGTATATCTTTCATTAGGTAATTTAGAAAGTAATACTAAACATGAATTAATGTGTAAAGTAAAGGATAATACTTTAAAAATACAAGATTATTTAAGTAATAACTTAAATGTATATTATGAAGAAAATGAAGGTAATCATTTTAAAGAACCATTATTGAGAATGGCTAAAGGAATAAAATATATTCTTCAAGACTAATTGTATAGATACAAAAAAGTGAATCAAATTGATTCACTTCTTACTTCTTTCATTAACACTAGTTATAAAATTCAAGAACCAGTAAATAGAAACAATAACCCAGTATACTACATAGTTAATATTGTTGTGATTATATTGGTAGTAGGCTAAATAGATAGAAATAAATGTAAGTATTAACTTAATATAATTTATTATTTTGTGACTATCCATTTACTACTTCAATAATATGATTTGCAGTTAAACCATATTTCTCTAATACATCTTTAGCTTTACCAGATTCACCAAATGTATCATTAACACCAATTGGACAAACTGTAGTAGTTACATCAGATTTAGCTTTAATTTCAGCTATTAAAGAATATAGACCACCAATTATAGAATGTTCCTCACATGTGTAAGCTCTTGAATGTGTTTTTAATAGTTCAAGAATACCATTTTCATCTGCAGGTTTTAAAGCTGATACATTAACTACAGTTGCATCTAACTCTTCGCTAGCTTTTAAAGCTTCTTGAACCATTAGACCCATTGCGAATAATACAACACCAGAATTACCTTTTCTTAATACATCAACTTTATTAAAATCAAATTTGCTATCTTCAGTATATACATCTTCAACTTTTCCTCTGCCTAGTCTTACATAACATGGACCATCTATTTTAGATACATGTTCAATTACAGCCTTAGTTTCATATTGATCACATGGTACAAATACTTGCATATGAGGAAGGCTTCTCATAATAGCTACATCTTCAATAGATTGATGAGATGCACCATCTTCACCAACTGATAGACCTGCATGAGTTGCACACACCTTAACATTTAAATGTGGATAACATATAGAGTTTCTAATTATTTCAAATGCTCTACCTGTTGCAAATACAGCAAATGATGAAGCAAATACTGTTTTGCCACTTGCAGCAAGTCCTGCAGCCATACCCATCATGTTAGCTTCAGCAATACCTGCATTAAAGTGTCTTTCTGGGCAAACTTTTTTAGCTTCTGCTGTTTTAGTAGATTTAGTAAGGTCAGCATCTAATACTACAATATTTTTATTTTCGCTAATTAACTCAGCTAGTTTTTCACCATAAGCATTTCTTGTCTCTTGAGCCATCTTATCTAACCTCCTTTAAATCTTGCATAGCAGTGTTATATTGTTCTTCATTAGGAGCAGAACCATGCCATGCATAATTGTTTTCCATAAATGATACACCTTTACCTTTAATAGTATTAGCTACTATAACTGTAGGCACACCCTTACAATTTTTAGCACTTTCGAAGGCATTTTTAATTGATTCAAAATCATGACCATCACATTCAATAGCATTACATCCAAATGCTTTAGCCTTATCTAATAAAGGTAATGGTCCAATAACATCTTGTACATCACCATCAATTTGTAGATGATTAACATCAAAAATAACACATAGATTATCTAGTTTATAATGACTTGCAGCCATTAAAGCTTCCCAAACTAAACCTTCTTCAGATTCACCATCACCAACCAAAGTATAAACACGATTATCACTATTATCTAACTTGTTAGCGATAGCCATACCTACTGCAGTAGATATACCTTGTCCTAGAGAACCTGTAGACATATCAACTCCATCTACATAATTCATATTAGGATGTCCTTGTAGTTTAGAATTGATTTGTCTAAATGTTTTTAAATCTTCACTTAATAATCCTGCTTCATGTAAAGTTGCATACAAAGCAGGCGAACAATGTCCCTTAGATAATACAAAACGATCTCTGTTAGTTGAAGAAACATTATCCTTGTTTACATTCATCTCTACTAAATATAAGTAAGTAAGAATGTCGGCACAACCCAAAGATCCACCTGGATGTCCAGATTGAGCATCATAAACCATTTGCACAATATTTCTTCTCACATTGAGCGCATGATTTTTTAATTCATTAATGTCCATAAGAAAACTCCTCCATCTATATTATAATATATTGTGTATGGTTAAATTATGTGTATTTGATATGGATGGCTTATTACTAGATAGTGAAAGATATCTATACTTAAATACTGAATTAGAAATATCAAAAAAGCTTGGTTTTCCATTATCTGAAGAGTTTTTTAAATCCTTAATGGGAGGATCATGGGATGTATATCCTGATAGGATTGTTGAACATGCGGGAAAAGATTTCCCAATAGAAGAATATATGAATTTATTATTTAAAAGAATAGATGAAATAGTTGATTATGAAACTATTCCTTTAAGACCTGGAGCTATTGAAATGCTTAATTATTGTAGACAAAACAATATTAAAATGGCTATCGCAACTTCTACTTTAAAAGATACTGCATTAAAATGTTTAAAAAACTGTGGTATTTATGATTATTTTGATTATATTGTGACAGGAGATATGGTTGAAAAAGGCAAACCAGATCCAGAAATATTTTTAAAAGCAATCAAACACTTCAATATTGATATTCAAGATGCTTTAGTATTTGAAGATGGACATAATGGTTCTTTAGCTGCAGCTAATGGTAATTGTCGATTAGTGATTGTTGAAGATTTAGCTTATATTAGTAAACAAGATAAAGAATATGCAGAAGTAAACTTAGATAGTTTAATGGATGCTATAGATTATATTAGGAGAGAAAATGAAACAACCTCTAGCATTTAGACTAAGACCTGAAACACTAGATGATATTTTAGGTCAAGAACATTTAGTAGGTAAAGAAGGTGTAATTAGAAAATGTATTGATAATAATACAATCTTTTCTTCTATTTTTTATGGTCCTCCTGGTACTGGTAAGACAACACTTGCTAGAGTGATAGCTAATGAATTAAAAAAACCATATCGTAAGTTTAATGCTGTCACAGGTAATAAAAAAGATTTAGATATGATTTTTAGCGAAGCTAAATTATCTGGACAATTAATTCTGATATGTGATGAGGTACACCGCTTAAACAAAGATAAACAAGATCTGTTATTACCACATGTAGAAGATGGTTCAATTATTCTAATTGGTGCTACTACAGCTAATCCATATCATTCTATTAATCCAGCAATTAGATCTAGATGTCATCTTTTTGAATTTAAACCTTTAAATAATGAAGATATTAAAAGAGGTATTAATAATGCATTAAAGAATCCTGAAGGATTAAATAATGAATATACAATAGATGATGATGCTTTAGATTTAATATGTGACACAGTAAATGGTGATATTAGATGGGCATTAAATATCTTAGAAATCTCTGCAATAATCTCTAAAGATAAAAACATAGATGCGAAAACTGTAAAAGAAAATTGTAAGAATGTGAATAATAGATCGTTTGGCTCTGAAGACGGTCATTATGATTTATTATCAGGACTACAAAAATCTATAAGAGGATCTGATCCAAATGCCGCATTATACTATTTATCTTTACTTGCTCAATCTGGTGATGTAGCTTCTATCTGTAGAAGATTATTAGTAATTGCTTATGAAGATATAGGTTTAGCTAATCCTAGTTTAGCTGCTAGAACAATAAACGCATGCAAGTCTGCAGAAGAAGTAGGTTTTCCTGAAGCAATAATACCTTTGGGTGTACAAATCATCGATTTGTGTTTATCACCTAAATCTAGAACGGGAGTGGATGCAATTCACAAGGCTCAAGCCATAGTAGATACAAAAGCATATGATATGCCTAAATATCTTAAACTAACTCCAGTTGGTTTAAATAAAGATGAACAATACAACTATGATCGATATGATTGTTTCCATTTAATACAATATTTACCAGATGAACTATCAAATCTAGATCTATTTGAATCTTTTAATTCTAATCGTTATGAACAACAACTAAAACAAGTCTATGATGAACTTAAAAAGAATAAAAGAACTAATGATTTAAAGAAATTATATAAATAGGAGAGAACTATGAAATTTGTAAAGAAAAACGAAAATACTAAACCATACATTGATTCTATTTTTACGGTTGTGAATGCAGCAAAAAAAGATCCTGATGGTATTAATGCAACTGCTGGATGTCTATACTCTGAAGAAGGTAAATTACTTACTTTCAATTCAGTTTATAGTTTAGAAGGTAAAACAACACCAACTCAAAAAGCATCATATGCTCAATCTCCTTCAGGAAACAAAGAGTATATAGAAGCTATTAGTGATTTTGTTTTAGAAGATAAAGTTAAAAACAATCATGGAGCTATAGCTACTCCTGGAGGAACAGGCGCAATCTATACTGCGATAAAGACATGTCTAGATGATAATGACACTATTATCTATCCTGAAATATCTTGGGGCAATTATAGAGTAATGGCTGATGAATTTAATTTAAATACTATTACATATGATGTATATGATTTAAATGATTTATTTAATAAGATTGATTCAGTAGATAATAAAGTATTTTTAATAATTAATAGTCCATGTGAAAATCCTTTAGGACATTCTTATACATATGATGAATGGAAACAAATAATAGACAAATTAAATAGTCTTAATAAAGAAGTAGTATTATTATGTGATATTGCATATATTGATTATGCAAATGATGACCCAAAGAGATTCTTAGAATTATTTAATAATATATCAGATGATTTATTAGTCTTAATAGCTGCTTCTGCATCTAAAGCTTTTTCTTATTATGGTCAAAGATTAGGTGCTTTAATAGCTATTAATAATGATTCAAGTTTTATTGATCACTATATAAATCTATGTTCAAGACTTGCAAGATCTACCTGGTCTAATTTAAATAATTCAGGAATGATTACAATCGCAAATACTTTATTAAATAATTCTGAAGAATATTTCAAAGAATTAAATGAAGCTAAAGCAATGCTTAAAGAAAGAGTAAATCTTTTTGTTGAACAAGCAGACACTTGTAGGTTAGAATATTATAGGTTTAATGATGGTTTCTTTATAACTTTAAAAATGGAAAACAATGATTTTAGAGATGATTTTCATAAAAGATTAATGGATAATCATATCTATACAATTAAAGTTAATAAAGGAATTAGAATTGCCTTATGTTCAACACCTTTAAAGGTAGTTGATGGACTAGCTAAGAAAGTAAAGGATTTAATGTAATGGAAGAAAATAAGATTATGGAAAATGAAAACTCTAAACCACAGTTTGCGATCTTTGATTGGATTGTTTCTTTACCAATTATAAGAATTGTTAAACCATT
>CADBMV010000104.1 GCA_902795865.1 uncultured Erysipelotrichaceae bacterium
ATTTACTCATCTTGGTCTTTGACGTGTTAATAAGTAAATCCATATACCAATAAAAAGAAACATCACCGCATACTTTAACATCGCTATTCTCCTTACTTATTTCATTTAATGTAGAATATTCTATATTTGAACTATTTGATTCAATGTTTCCATCCTTATCATATAGGTGTAATGTGCTTTGGAGTTTAGCTTTCAAGCCTGCATCTAATTCAACATCAGCTAATCTAAAGCTTGCAGCTTCTAAAGCTAAATTAATTCCAAAACCTGCTTTTGATGAAGCTTGGGCAATAGAATCAAACTTATGATCATGCTCATTAATAAAACGAACTTTACCTTGCTTTGTTTCAAAACCCATATTATGTGAATTATATAAAACTAATTCTGCTTTTCCACTTGCATATAATTTAATTAATAAATCCATATTCAAATATGCAGTAGGAATATTAGGAATTGGTGTTTTAATCTTACAAATAGGAATACTAGCTTCTACCTGATCTTTGATAGGATCAACCATTGTTGATAATAATGATTTAAATGAGCTAGTATCTAAATCTTTAAATTTTAAATAATAATTACCATATTTTCCATCAGATATTCCTAACTTTTCACTTGAATTCATCTTTATATTAAAGTAACAATTCTTAACATCATCTTCTTCATATTTCCATTTGAAAGTTGGTTTTACATTATTAACACTTAAATCCACAAATAGATTAAAATCATTCACATTCTTAGAAATATGTACATCAATTCCTGATTTATTTAAACTATAAGATATACGAAAACCATCTGTATTAAATACATGAGTATTACTTGATAAGAAATTATATTTGTGGTTTTGATATATTGTGTTATTTTGATTTTCATAAGGTATTATTTCACTATTTGTGAAATCTATTTCAAATTCACCTGAAATATCTAAATAAGAAAATACTTCTTCAAATGTTGCTTCTTCTAAGATAGGTTCATCATCTTCTATCATCAATACTTTATAGTATTCATCATCTTTGAAAACAATATCTCCTTTATTTAATTCGTCTTCAATAGTCTTAATATCTTTGCGATATTCAGTATCGATGTTGTTTTCGAAAGATTTATTGTTTAAGAAGTACGTTAGTTTATCTATAATACCATCACTAACTTCTTTACTTACCTTATCGTCTTGATCACATTTATTATCTATCCAACCTAAAGCTTTTAAGTTGTTCAGATCACCTTCTTCTTTTTCTAATAGAACATTCATTGTTTTAGCTAAAAAACCATAGTCCAATGAGTTATTCAATAATTCATAATCTTCTTTTTTAACAACACCCCAATCATATAAATCCGAAAAAACATCCTCAATATTATTGCTTTCACTTATGCCAGTTTTAAAAGCTAAATTATTAAGGTAATCTTTAATTTGATAATTAGCACTTGCTTTGCAAGATGCGCAAGTAACTAGTAAGAGAAGACTTGCAAAGCAAAGTGCTATTTTCTTAATCAAAGTTTGATGCATTAGAAACAATTGTAGATTCTAAAGAATCATAATTGTTTACAGTATCATCTAGAAATCTGGCATAAGACTCTATGACTTCTGACTCTTCAATAAATTTTGCGGAAAACTTATTAAATGAATTTAAAAGTGTATTCTCTCCATCAGATTCCCATACACCTTGTAGATCATTCATCGTCTTCTTGACAAAAGATAAGATGTCATCAAGTGTTGAGTTGTAATTTCTAATTTGTGATGCTGTATCACTTAATTCAGGTAAGGTAATTCTAATTTCTTCCATAAATTCCTCCTTTTCTAAATAGTTCTCAAGTTATTAGCTTGTGCGTAGACTTCGTCCTGAGTTTCACGATAAGCTCTTGCAGTATTTCTTAAAAAATCTGCATACTGTCTCATGATTATCGAAATCTGTCTTAAATCATCTTCAAAGGCCTTAATCTGATTAGTAAAAGCTGTATTATCTTTTCCTTGCCATGATGAAGACATTTTGTCGACTTGAGTGTAAATCGCCTGATATGTACGATCATATTCACGATTTGCTTCTTCAATAGTTGAAGCTGCACTTTCAAGTCTTTCTGGTTCAACTTTAATTGATCTCATAATTTTTCCTCCTTCATATCTTTATTCACCACAAATCTTCAAATTCCTACTTTTTTATATAAAAAAATGAGATTTTCATCTCATTTATCTTATTTTTAATATAAATTTAATTGTTTTTTTGAATAAAACATTATTCCTACAAGTTCTTAATAACCTGTAAAACAATCAAATGAACTTATAGAACTCTATTTTATTACTAATACTTCTTCAATTTTCTTAGAATTTCTTACTGTATGGTTCTTAGCTCTTTTTCCTATCGCAATAACAGGTAGTATCACTTCATCTTCAGGAATATTGAAATACTCTCTAAGTTTTTTAGTATCTCTTAAACCCATAATTAAAGTATCATAATTAAGCTCACAAGCTTCTAATACAAGGTAAGCATTTTGAAGACCAAGGTCATATGCACCCCATAAATCAGCTTCACTAGAATTAGCTCCAGATAATCCAGTTTTGTATGTAGCAATTATGTATGAAGCGTTTCTAGAATTATTTTGATTAAATTCTGGTAAAGATTCTAATACTTCTTTCTTAGCTTCATCAGATAGTGCCACATAGTATCTACCTGTTTGACTATTTTTCCAAGAAGGTGCTTGCATAACACATTCCATAATCTTTTCAATATCTTCTTTATTTACTTTTTCATCTAAATATGCACGAATGCTTCTTCTTTTGTTTACTAATTCTTTAAATTCCATTTTTCACCTCTTCTATTTCATATCTTATATAGTGCTTCATAATTTCATTTTTCTTTAGTATTGGTAATATAAATTTATCACCATAATTAATACCATTTGGATAATATTGACATTCAAGAGCAATACCTGCAAATCTATTATAGATTTTATTGTTCTTACCTTTTTTATTCTCTAAATGATATCCAGTATATACATGCATGTCAGGCAAATCAGAATAGACACTAAGTTTTAAATTACTAAAGCTTAATTCACACATTAACTTATCATCCATTACTTCCCATACATAATTATTATCAATACCAGTTTCTAATTTAGATATATTATCACCTATTCTTTTTTTAGTAGAAAAATCATAAGCTGTATCTGTTGTATCTTCTACAAAATCTAAACTTAAAGCATTTTCATCTGTAGGAGAATATTTTGATGTATTTATATATAGGCTATGATTTAAAATATTTTCATCTCCCAAATTAAAATATGAATGATTAGTAATATTAAATAATGTATCTTGATCACTAATTCCATTAAAATTAAATATTAGATTATTATCTTCTAACTTATATGTAACTTGTGTCTTTAAGTTGCCAGGAAAACCTTCTTCTGTATCTTTGGAATAATATGATAAAGTTATAGATTCTATTGTGTATTTTTCTACTTTCCATTTTTTAAATGAAAAACCATTTATACCGCCACCATGAAGATTATTTAAACCATCATTTTTATTTAAATGATACTCTTTATCATTCAAGATAAAACATGCATTTCCAATTCTGTTTGCGTTTCTACCTACAGTTGCACCAAAATAATCTGAATAATTATCTAGATACTCTTGATCGCTATCATATCCCAAAACAATATCGGTATTAGTTTTTAAGTCAATAAAACTTACTAATGCAGCACCTTGATCAGATATAATTGCCTTTAAATAATTGTTTTCTATTGTATATCTCATACAAATTAATTATACAAAAATGATGTCTTTTATGACATCATTATTCTTGCATCTATATCATAATTAGAATCTGTAAACTGTGATTTATATAGTTTTTTATAAATACCATTTCTTTTCTTGATTAACTGTTCATGATTACCACTTTCAACTATTTTGCCATTAGATACAACTAATATTTCATCGGCATTTTTGATTGTGGATAATCTATGAGCAACTACTATAGTAGTTCTTCCTTTTTTAAGTGAATTAAGTGCCTCTTGTATTAAAGCTTCAGTAGTATTGTCTAAAGCAGAAGTAGCTTCATCAAGTATTAAGATTGATGGATTTTTTAAAAACACTCTTGCGATGGATAATCTTTGTTTTTGACCACCAGATAATTTAACTCCTCTTTCACCAATTTGGGTATTGAATCCTTGAGGTAAAGACATAATATAATCATATATATTAGCTTTTTTTGCAGCATTGATTATTTGTTTTTGTGTTGCATCTTTTTTACCATAAGCAATATTTTCTAAGAATGTTCCAGAAAACAAGAAAACATCTTGTTGGACTATACCAATGTTTTCTCTTAAGGACTTCATTGTTATATCTTCAATATCAATTTTATTAATTGTAATCTTACCTGAATCAATATGATAAAACTTTGGTAGTAAATGACAAATTGTTGTCTTACCTCCACCAGATGGCCCTACTAAGGCAACAGTTTTTCCTTTAGGCACTACAAAACTAATATCATCTAAAACTTCTTTGTGTTCACTATCATGGTTATAAGAGAAGCAAACATTTTCAAATCTAATTTCACCATTTAGTTTTTCATAATCTTTAGCACTATCTTTATCTTGTTCAACAGGTAAATCAATTATTTCAATGAATCTTTCAAAACCAGTAACACCATTATCAAATTGTTCCATCCATTGCACTAATTGTAAGATTGGTGAAGTAAATAAACTTACAGATAAAATAAATGTTGAATAATCTCCAAAACTTATCAAACCTCTATATAAGAAAATACCACCACTTATTAAACACACAACATTAAAAATATCAGTAACAAATATAGTAGCTGAGTGTTGAATTGCCATTGTAAAATATTGACCTTTTTTAGCTTCTACAAATGCTTTATTACTCTTTTCAAACTTAGCTAATTCTTTATCAGAATTATTAAATGCTTTTGTTATTCTAATTCCCGAAATCGATGAATTAACATCACCATTAATTAAAGCAATAGATCTTCTAGCCTTTCTTGATGATTCCATATGTTTTCTTCTTACCAAAAAAGCTATAAACACCAATAGTGGCGAACAAGAGAATATTATCAGTGCCAATGTAACATTGATACTGGATAAGTAAAACAATGAAAACAATAAAGAAAATGACGTCATCACAAGCATTTCAGGACCATGATGAGCAAGTTCTGATATTTCTTGTAGATCATTTGTAATTCGTGACATTATTTGACCAGTTTCATTATTATCATAGTAAGAAAAAGGAAGTTGTTCTAATTTATTAAATAATTGCCTGCGCATATCTGCTTGCATATTGGTACCGACCATATGTCCATAGTAATCAACAGAATACTTCATCAGCATCTTTAAAACATATGCCATCAGCAATATGATTCCAAACACGATTATCAGATTGAACTTCTTGTTTGGGATCAGATCGTTAAGCATATATCTTGTAAGAATTGGATATAAAACACTGGATGCTGAATTGCCTAAGGCGCAACACATATCCAGTGC
>CADBMV010000105.1 GCA_902795865.1 uncultured Erysipelotrichaceae bacterium
TACCAGTGAGCAGAGAGAATCTCTCTGTGTTCAGAACTGGATAGATGATGACTTCCCGAAGACATATATGTTTACTGGTGATGATGACATCATCGTTCGTTCCGGATCACATACAGATGTTCTCGCAAAAGCTTTTAAGAAACACAATATTCCTTATAAATATCAGCAATTCTACCGTGTACCGCATGGAGTTGGAATCGGTAAGGGTACAAATGCTGAAGGATGGCTTGAGGAAGCTGTACAGTTTTGGGAGAATTAGCGTAAATTAAAGAAATAATGAATTTTATGAACCACTAGGAAGTGATTGCTTCCTGGTGGTTTTTTATAAGATAGAACATATAGACAAAAGTTTATAATTTTGGCCTAGAATGCTATGGACATAAACTTATGAAAAGATAATATTTAAGTATATAGATTAGAAGTTAAATTGCCTTGCTATTATAGAAAAGATAAGTATTAAGTAGGTAAAGATATGAAGTATAAGAGATTATTGATGGTCTTACCATTTATTGTAGTGTTTTTGATATTAAGCATTACAGTAGAAATGAATGTTATTGCAACTTATTCAGTTGTTATTCTTGTTAATAGAGTATTGATACAGGTAATCGGATTACTTTGTCTGGTTGTACTTATCCCTAAGATAAATTGGAAATGGCTAATACTTATGACTTTGAATGCTTTGAGTATAGTATCTGTGACACTGTATGAGAAAGATATTGCTCGTAATTGTTTTAGAAAGAATGAAGTCTTCCATGGTGTTTATTTTGGGTTATTAGAAGGGACAATTGCTTTCGTTGTAATTGTATGTGTCGTTTATCAGTTATATTGCTTAGCAAAACAAGATAATAAAGTGAAAAGTTATCCAAATTGTTGATGTAAAAAAGTTTGGTTACCCTACTTGAGCTCTCTATATTAATGTTATATAGAGAGCTTTTTGTTTGTCTTGTACGAATAAAATCATAGCTGTATAATGCTTGATATGGATATAACATACTAATGAGTTATGATTCTAGAAGAATAAAGGGGAAGATTATGAGCATTCGGGATGCGGGGAAATACTTGAAATGGTCACGTCAAAATGCTGGATTGACTCAAGAGGAACTGTCGAGTGGGATATGTTCCAGCTCGACTTTAAGTAATATAGAGAATAATAAAATCAAGGTAAGATCTAAAACGTTTGATCTATTGTGTAAAAAATTAGGCACAAGTGAAACTAAGTTCCCAAGTTTTAATTCTGAAAATGAATTTTATGATTGTTTAAAACTAAATAATGCGAGATATTATCTTTCGATAGGTGATTATTATAAAGTGTCGAAAGAACTTTTATCATGCACTTTTTTAGGAAATGAACGTGCGGATATCCAAGCGGAGTATGTGTTTTTGATATATGTTTTATGTGTGGCTTCGCGTGGACATGATTCTGATACAGAGAAGCTGATTAACAAGAGCTTTGCTTTATTAGAGTTAGATAAAAAAAGGCCGGTTTATTTTGCGTCAGTCCTAGAGTATGAAATATATATGTATGCAAATATGCATATGAGAAATTATGAAGAGGTTAATTCACTTCTTAGATATGTTAAAGATTCCCCTATTACATCATGTGAACGTGAGTATTTAAAGATGATGATTTATGCATGTATATCATATATTTATCGTATGAAAGGAGAAATGGAAAAGGCGAAACAGACAGCGCTTAATTCAATAGAGTTGGCGTTTGAGAATAAGTGCTATGTTTTAGTGCTTGATTTATATAAATCAGTTTTTGATAACAAGGATGTTTTGTATCGCTATTTTGATATACAGAGTGTTTTTGGGGTGCAAACTCCAATAGTTGATGATGATCTTTTGATATTGAAAGAAAGAGCTTATCGTATTGATTTTCTAAAAAGTACAGCACAATCTAAATCCGTTTTTGGCGTTAAGGAGATTTTGAAATATGCTAGGAATCATTGTATAGGGGGAAAACAAAATATACATACAGGGATATGTACTGAAAATGCCTATAGAAAGTATTTATCTGGGGCAGTACTTCCGAGTATAGATATGTTTGGCGCTTTAATGGAAAGAAGTGGCTTTTCGTTGGATGCATTAGTTTTGTGGAATACAAAACTTGATAATAAAAAATGTAATCTGGTTGAATTAGGACAAGGATTAGGTGGAGAAAAGGATTTAAGTAAAATAATATCTGATTTAAAAGGATTACTGTCTATGACTTTGCCAGATGAATTTTGGAAGGATTTATATTGCTATAGATTATCTATAGAAGAATTAATGATATTAAAAGAAATTGGAAATACTTACGTTAAGATGCATGAATATAACGCTGCTAAAAGAATCTATTTGTTTGAAATAGGATACCTAAGAACGAAGGTGGAAGATGCGTATATATTGTCCTTGATTTTTCCGGATACATTTCTTAAGTATATAGAATTGCTGTATGAAATTGGAGAATATAAGCAAATAATAGGGGTGCTAAAATCGAAAAAATGTGGGGAGTTTCTTTTTGATTTGGAAAAGGCGGTTTCGATAATTAAATATTATGATTTGTCTTGTGATAAAGTAGGAGAAAAACATGCTTTTACAAAACAGATTGTAGAGGATTTTGAGACTGTAACTGAGATGATTAATATGCAGAAGCAGATGTGAGCAAAAGTTTATAGTTTTGGCCTAAACTACTATGGATAAACAGAGTGAAAGGAATATTATAAAATTTGTTTATTCTAATTTTAATTGACTGGAGAGAAGATGAAGATAAGGGGTTTAAATTCTTTTCAAATTAAAATAATAGCGTTGATCTTAATGACAGTAGATCATATAGGTTATTTCTTTATTCCAGATGTTCTCATTTTACGAATAGTTGGTAGATTATCCGCTCCTTTGTTTTTGTTTATTCTTGCGTGGAGTTTTGATTACACTCATGATAGGAAAAAAATGTTATTGAGAGTGTATTTGGGAGCTGTTTTTCTCGATTTGTTATGGATTATAACAAGGTGGATTGAGCTTGAGAAATGGGAACTTAATCATCCTAATATATTAATCACGCTTGCGATTGTTTTGGGATTATTATATTTGGCAGAAGAAAAGAAGGTTGGTTGGTGTAAGATTGTTATTTTTGTTTTGATTTACCAATTGATATTCTTATTTATATATTTTGCATTATTTGAAGTGAGTTTCTTGCCACAGATAAGTTTTGACTTGTTATCTCATGCGTTATGTATAATAGGGTTATGTGAGGGCGGATATTTCTTTGTGGTTATGGGGATTATTTTTTACTACAATAAGAATAATCCCAAAAGATTGATTATCAGTTATGTATTATTAACGATTATTTATGCAGCTTTTGAAATGTTTGCCCCAGTTGCTAGAAGTATTTACATTATTACAGCACATATTAAATGGGATGATGCTTCAGAATATATAGATAAGGTTTATTGTTTCTTTACAGGAATGAGTTATAGGTCGGTACAAATAGTTCCTCATGGTTTATATTTTGGTGGAATTCAGTGGTTTATGATTTTTTCTCTTCCAATTATGCTTTTATATAACAATGAAAAAGGAAGGGGATGGAAACGGTTCTTTTATGCTTATTATGTGATACATGTAATTGCTTTTTATATTTTAAGTGCAGTATATTTACCAGAATAAATTACACCCACTCAATTTTTGAGTGGGTGTTTGGATTAAAAACTTTTTGCTAA
>CADBMV010000106.1 GCA_902795865.1 uncultured Erysipelotrichaceae bacterium
TACTTTACAGGTAACTTTAGCACCTTCAACATAAGGATTACCTAAAGTTAAACTACCATTTTCTAGGGCTACAACTTTATCGAAGACATATTTTTTACCTTCTTCAACATCTAGTTTTTCAACAAAGATGCTTTGGCCTTCTTCTACTTTAAGTTGTTTGCCACCAGTCTCAATAATTGCGTACATAGTGCACCTCCTTTATTTAGATTCAGACTCGCCATGAAGGTGATCTTATGATTCTTAAAACCTTTTCTGAGCGGTTATAATCCCCTCTAAGGAGGGACTACAACGTTAATATTCTAGCAAATCTACTCTTTATTTTCAATATATTTATATAGAAAATCTATTTAAATCAAATTTTGCATCTAAATCCATACAATATCTAATTAATACTTTTATTGTTTCATCAATGTCTTTTAAACTTACAACTTCTTTAGGAGAATGTGAATATCTATCTGGCGCTCCCATATCCATTACAGGAATTCCATCCTTTTCAAGTTGTAAGAAAGCAGAATCAGATAATGCGCCTCTTAATACACAACGCTGTATATTAATTTTTTCTTTTTTGGAACATTTTATTAAATGTTCAAACATACCTCTATGAACAACTTGGCCATTTAAACTCTTATCATGGAAATTTGTGATAGTAACACATGGGCCATTATCCATCTTCACATTTGAATTATTCTTTTGATCAGGGGTATCATTACATCCTGGCGCAAGTAAACAAATAGCCATATCAACATCAACACTTCTAGGGACAATCATTGCTCCTTTAGAATTAAATTCTTCCATAACTGTTCCAACTAAATGGATAGTTGCATCAGGTTTTTTATTTTTTAAAGCCTTTGCGATTTCAAGTAGTTGCACCATCCCAACCGCATTATCTAAATATGTTCCACATATTCTATTATTTTCTAATTCCATAAAAACTGGATAATAACTTACAGGACATCCTACTTCAATACCTAATTTCTTAAGCTCAGCAGCACTTTTTACACCAATATCTGCACATAAAGTCTTTAAAGGATCAACACTATTTCTTTCTGCTTCAGACATACTTTGATATGCCCTGGCACCAATCACTCCTTTATGATATGTACCTTTTTCACTAGCTACTAATACAGGAATACCTTGAACCAACTTTTCAGGAACTCCTCCTATTTTTTCAAGTGTCATGAAGCCATCATCATGGATATTTTTCACTACAAAACCAATAGTATCAAGATGTGCAAATATCATAAGATTAGGTGCTTTAGTATTTTTACCTTTTATAGTACCTATAACATTTCCAAATTTATCTACCTTGATTTGATCACAGTATTTTTTCAAATCATTATAAAAAGCTTTTACTGCTTCTTTTTCAAATCCACTAACTCTAGGAATAGCAGCATATTCTTCAATCTTTTTACTTAATTGTTTGTATTCCATGATACTTACCTCTTTTTTCATTTTATCAATTAGAAATATAACAGTAAAGATAAGCTATAATGAAAATATGAGTAATAATAATCTATATTTAGGTATTGATTTTGGAACTACAGGACTTAGAATTGGTGTCTTTGATAAACATGGTAATGAAATAGCTTTTTCTAGTGAAACTTATCCTACTAAAAATGAAAAACCAGGTTATGCCACACAAAACCCTGAAGATTGGTGGAAAGCTATAATCAAGGCTACAAATAAATTAATAGATAATGGTATTAATCCTGAAGATATAAAAGCTCTTGCGGTAGATTTTCATTCTTGTAGTGTTGTTTTGTGTGACTCAGATTCAAAAGTACTATATGATAGTTTAATTTGGATGGATGTAAGAGCAAGTAAAGAAAATGATGAAATTAATTTAAAAACAAATCAAGAATTATCTGCAGAATGGATGCCAGCTAAATTACTATGGCTTAAAAAAAATATGCCTGAACTATACAATAAAGCTCAAGTTTTTTGTGAGGCACAAGATTGGATGAATTATCGTTTAACTAAAATCTGGAGTATCAATATAAACTGTTCAGTCAATTGGGGATATAATGCTGAGAATAAATCTTTTGATGAAGATTTCTATGAAAAAATTGATTTAAAAGATGCATTAAATAAATTTCCTAATAAAAATGTCTACGCGGTTGGAGATCTTATAGGAAAACTAGATAAAGATGTCGCTAACTTATTAGGACTAAGTGAAAATACTATTGTAGTATGTGGAGGAATTGATAGTTCTATAGGTATTCTAGGAATGAATTCTATTAAAGATAATCAATTAGCTTTATGTACTGGATCTAGTAATCTTGCAATGGTCTTAACTAAAAAACCATTATTCAATTTAAACAAAATTAATTTGGGACCTCATCATTTAATACATGGATATTATACTGACTATCGTGGTCAAACAGCTTCAGGCTCAATTATCAATTGGGCTAAAAGAAATTTATATAGTGAATTAGATAATGATTCAGCATATAAAATTATGGATGAAAAAGCTAAAGAGATACCAATTGGTGCAAATGGTTTATTAGTTTTAGATTACTTTCAAGGCAATAAACATCCTTATTTAGATGGTGATGTTAGAGGAATGATATATGGACTATCTTTATCTCACAGTAAAGATCACATATATAGAGCAATACTAGAGGGTATATGTTTTGAAACCGCACATCTA
>CADBMV010000107.1 GCA_902795865.1 uncultured Erysipelotrichaceae bacterium
TCTTTCTTGAATGATATATTTTGAGTAACTACCAAAACGATCAGACATAATATCGTCTAATGTTTCATTTAAAAACTTTTCTTCTACAATTTCCTTTTTTCTTTTAGCCATGTCTAGTTACTCTATAATCCTCTTCTAAAGTAAAATCAATATTATCATCAATCCACTTTCTTCTTACTTCTGCATTATTACCCATTAAAACAGATATTCTTCTTTCACATAATGCAGCATCTTCAATAGATACTTGAATTAAAGTTCTTTTTTCAGGATCCATTGTTGTATCCCACAATTGATCAGCATCCATTTCACCTAAACCCTTATATCTTTGAATAATATATCTTTCATTACTAAACTGTTTTTTAGCATCTTCTAATTCTTCATCTGTATAACAATACTTCAAAATGTTTTGACCTTTTTGTAGACCATATAAAGGTGGCATTGCAATATATACATGACCAGTTTCAATTAATTCCCTCATAAATCTATAAAAGAAAGTCAATAATAAAACTTGAATATGAGCACCATCGGTATCAGCATCGGTCATAATAATAACTTTTTCATAGTGTATATCTTCTACATTAAAATGAGGACCAACTCCAGCACCAATACAATGGATTATTGTATTTAACTCTTCATTTTTTTCTATATCATTTATAGAAGCTCTTTCAGTATTTAATACTTTTCCTCTTAAAGGAAGAATTGCTTGAAATAAAGAATCACGACATTTTTTTGCACTTCCTCCAGCTGAATCACCCTCTACTAAGAATAGTTCTAATCTAGAAGTATCTTTAGATTGTGCAGGAGATAGTTTTCCACTTAATATTTCTTTAGATTTACTAGAAGATTTTTTGCCTGATCTAGCTTCATCTTTTGCTTTTCTTGCAGCTTCTCTAGCTAAAGCAGCTCTTTGTATCTTTTTAATTAATTGAATCGCAATTTCTTTGTTTTCATGTAAGAAATAATTTAATTGTTCAGAAACAATGCTATCTACAGCTGTTTTTGCTTCAGGTGTTCCTAATTTACCTTTAGTTTGACCTTCAAATTGTAGTAATGATTCAGGTACAGCAATAGATATAATTGATGTTAAACCTTCTCTTACATCATTACCTTCAAAATTTTTATCTTTTTCTTTTAATAAACCTGTTTCTCTTGCATATTCATTTATAACTTTAGTAAAAGCTGTTTTATAACCAACTTCATGGCTTCCACCATCACCAGTTCTAACCAAATTTACATAAGAAAAAGTGTTTTCTTGATAACCATCAGTATATTGAAAAGCAATATCAACACTTATTCCATCTTTTTCCCCAGAAAAACATACAGTATCATGTAAAACATCTTTATCTTCATGTAGATAATCCATAAAGGCTTTTAGACCATCATTATATAAGAATTCAACTTCTTCATTTGTGCGATTATCTTTAACAATCAGTTTCACATTCTTTAATAAGAATGCTTCTTCTTGAGCTCTATCGACAACAGTTTGAAAATTAAAAGTAGTTGTTTGAAAAATAGTTTTATCTGGCATAAAAGTAACTTTAGAACCAGTTCTATTAGTATTACCTAATTCTTGAATCTTAGATACTTTACTGCCACCTTTTTCAAAACGCATTAAATAACGTTTTTTATCTCTACAAACTTCAACTTCTACCCATTCACTTAAAGCATTTACTACAGATGCGCCAACGCCATGTAGACCACCGGCAGTTTTATAACCACCTTGATCTGTAAATTTACCACCTGCATGTAAAACAGTAAAAATAACTTCTAAAGTATTTTTACCAGAAGCATGTTTTCCTACAGGCATACCTCTACCATAGTCAGTTACACTACAAGAGCCATCTTTATTAAGTTCTATTAAGATTTCATCACCAAAACCATTGATAGCTTCATCAATGGCATTATCAACAATTTCCCATACTAAATGATGTAGGCCTCTTGCATCTACAGAGCCTATATACATTCCTGGTCTTTTTCTAACAGCTTGTAAACCCTCTAGTATTTCAATACTAGAATCATCATATTTTATTGCCATAACCTATAAAATTATATCATAAAGATAGTGTCTATGTTATAATCTCTAATAGAAAAAATAAATGAAATTTTTACTATGAAAAATCAAGTATTTATTAGTATTATTTGGATAATTATTGGCTATCTTTTTGGCTCAATTCCTTGGGGATTAGTTATAGGAAAAGTTTTTTATAATAAAGATTTAAGACAATATGGTTCAGGTAATCCTGGAGGTACAAATGCTGCAAGAGTTTTAGGATTACATGTAGGAATAATTGTAATATTATTAGATGCATTAAAGGCATTATTGGTAATGCTGTTATGTAATAAATTTAATCCAGGTATTGAACAATATGTTGGACTAGCAGTATGCTTTGGTCATTGTTTTCCAATATTCTCTAATTTTAAAGGTGGAAAAGCAGTTGCAAGCTCATATGGATATTTATTAGGTATTGCATTACTTGTAACTCATGAATATATTTATACATTCTTAATAGCTCTTATAAGTTTCTTTGTAATTCTATTACTATTTAGAATGGTTTCCTTAGCTTCAATGATTAGTTTATTAATTGGTGCTATTTCGATATTTATTAAAGTAGATAAAAATATAGGAATATTAGTATTCTTATTATCTTTATTTGTGATATATAGACATTCTGCAAATATAAAAAGAATCTTAGATGGAAGTGAACCTAAGATCTTTACTAAGAAAAATTAATTATTTATTTTATTAAAGAAGCTTTCTAAATCAATATTACAAGACTTCTTTAATAATTTAACATCACCATGTTTGATAAATTTATCATCAATACCTGTAATATCAACTTCGATATTACATTTTTTATTATTTAGGTATTCTAATATCTCATCATATAAACCACCTTTAATAATATCTGTAGTATAAATAAACAGTGGTTTATTATTATCAATTATTTCATCCATTATCTTAGTATCAATTGGTTTAATATATCTAGCATTTATAACATTATATTCTAAATTATTATCTTTAACGTATTCATCTATACTATCCAAATCTTCACCATATGAAATAATATTTAATTTAGGATTATTTACTTTATTTAAATATGTCCAAGAACCCACTTCAATATCACTAGATACATAATTAGGATCTTCTTTTAAACTATTTCTAGTATATCTAATAAAATATGGACTATTTTGTTTAAAACCAGCAATAATTAAATCTTTCAATTCACTAGAATCTTTTGCTTGGCAAATTATCACATTAGGTAAAGATCTTAAGAAAGATATATCAAATACACCATGATGTGTTTCTCCATCATCTCCTACTAAACCTGATCTATCAAGTCCTATTACTACTGGTAAGTTCATTCTAGATAATTCATGATTAAATTGGTCATAAGCACGTTGAGAAAAAGATGAATAAATAGATACAAATGGTCTTTTTCCACTAAGTGCTAAACCTGAAGCAAAACATATCGCATGATCTTCAGCTATTCCTACATCAAAGAATCTATCTGGATATTTTTCAGCAATATTACTTAATGCAGAACCGATTTTCATTGCAGGAGTAATAGTCACGATATCTTTATTGCCATCCATTAATTTTTCAACAGTATTAGATACAATTTGTGAACAAGATAAGTATCCTTGTTTCTTCTTATCTAAAAATTCTCCTGTTTCAATATTAAATCTACCTACTCCATGCCATAAACCAATAGTATCTTGCTCAGTATATTTATATCCTTTCCCTTTTTTAGTTACACAATGTATTACACAAGAGTATTCTTTTTCTTTAGCTATTTCAAATACTCTAATTAAATCTTCAATATTATTGCCATCTATTGGACCTAAATAATAAATATCAAAATCATCAAATATTCCAGAATCAACGATATTATTTTGAATTTTATTTTTTAAATTATGTATACTTTCAATTAAAGCTTCACCAAATTTTCTTTTTCTTAATAAATCTTTAATTGAAATCTTTATTTCATTATATGTTTTATTCTTTCTTAGCTTATTAAATGCTTTAGCTAAAGAACCCACATTTTTATCTATAGACATATTATTATCATTAAAAATAATAATAACTTTATTCTTATTAAAACCTATTTGATTTAAAGCTTCTAAAGATAAACCAGACATCATAGATCCATCACCCACAACTGATATGACATTATAATTATCATGATTTAAATCTCTAGCAACAGCCATTCCTAAAGCAGTAGATAATGCAGTAGAAGAATGTCCTGCTTCAAAACAATCATATTCACTTTCAATTCTTTTTTGAAAACCTGATATTCCTTCAAATTTTCTTAAATTATCCATCTTATTGGCTCTACCAGTTAAGATTTTATGAATATATGATTGATGTCCTACATCAAATAATATTTTATCTTCAGGTGCATTAAAGACATAATGTAATGCAATAGTCAATTCTACAACACCTAAATTACTAGATAAATGCCCACCTGTTTTAGAAACACTATCAAGTAAAAATAAGCGAATATCATTCGCTAATTCATTTAATTGTTTAATACTTAGATCTTTTAAAAAAGAAGGATCTTTAATGTCTTTAATATTCATAATATTCTATAAAATAAATAAGGCAATAAATTATTGCCCCATTGATTTCATGATTGCACGAATTTGCGCTTCAGATGGCTTTCTGCCCATTTGCGCATACATAGCACGAATCATTTTTTCATTTATTGGAGGATTTTCTTTTAATTGTTTTTCAAAACTTCTTCTAGTTAAAAAGTAGGCAGCAGCTGCACCTATAACACCTCCAATAACAAAGTACATTATAGACATCCAGAAATTCATATTACACCTCTTCTTACTTATACAATTCTATATAAAATATACTGATTTGTCTAATGAAA
>CADBMV010000108.1 GCA_902795865.1 uncultured Erysipelotrichaceae bacterium
ATATCCTGAGTTTTACTAATTATTACTACTTTTTTAACTCGTTTTATACAAAGTTATTATTTGTAGGGTTAAAATTTAAATGTAAGGTTTTTATTTATTAAATTAACTAACTCTTCATTGTTTCTAGTGCGTATAAATAAATCTATTAAATTATCTATAGAATCATCTCGATAATAATCTAATAAATCTTTTCTAATAATATTTACAGCACTTAATTCTTCTCCTGTTAACAATAAATCTTCTCTTCTTGTACCAGACTTTGCAATATCGATTGCAGGAAATAATCTTCTTTCTTGAAGTTTTCTAGATAGAATTAATTCCATATTACCTGTACCTTTAAATTCTTCATAAATAACATCATCCATCTTTGAACCTGTATCAACCAAAGCTGTAGCTAATATAGTTAACGAGCCTCTTTCTCTAGTTTTTCTGGCTGCACCAAAAAATCTTTTTGGCATATATAATGCATTAGGATCTAAACCACCTGATAAGGTCCTACCACTACTTGCCTCAGTTGAATTATATGCACGAGATAATCTTGTGATTGAATCTAATAATATAAAGACATCTTCACCAGCTTCTACTAAACGTTTTGCATGCTCAATTGTCATCTCTGATACAAATTTATGTTTAGAAGGTTGCTCATCAAAAGTTGAATAGACAATTTTAACTTTCTCTCCCTTAACAACCTCCTTAATATCTGTAACTTCTTCTGGTCTTTCATCTATTAACAGAATTATTAAATGAGCATTTGGACAACTTCTTTGAATAGATAAAGCAATATCTTTTAAAATAGTTGTCTTACCTGCTTTAGGAGGTGAAACAATTAAACCTCTTTGACCTTTACCAATTGGCGCAATTAAATCCATAACTCGCATAGCTAAAGATTCACCTTGTCTTTCAAGTTTAACTCTTTCATCAGGAAAAACAGGAGTTAAATCTTCAAAGACTACTCTTGATCTAATCATCTCTGTATCTAAAAAATTAATTTTATCTATATAAATTAAAGCTCCATATCTCTCGTTATCTTTTGGATTTCTTCTTTTACCTATAATATGATCACCTGTTCTAAGTCTAAACTTTTTAATGAATGTTGGAGAAACAAAAACATTTTCATCACTAGTTTCAAAATTATCACCCCTAATAAAACCAAAACCATCTTCCATTACTGTTAAAACACCTTCAACAGGTAAAGATTCTTCTTTCTTTTCAATTATTCTTACTTCTTTTTCTGGTTCTGTAAGTAAATCAATAATTTCATCTTTTTTTAAACCAGTAACTTTTAAATCTTTTTCTTTCGCTAAATCTTTTAATTCATTTAACTTTAATTTACTTAATTCTTCTTTTTTCATAGGAACTCCAATCTAATACAAAAAACCAATATACAAAAATTATTTTTTAAAGGATATTTAATAGTACAGGTAGAAATATTTAATAACTAAATCATGAAATAACTTGCTTTGTCATCACAAAGCATAATAGCTGAAATCAAATGTTCATAATTGTATGGTTCATATGATTCTTCACCATCACTTACATATTCTTTGTCATCTGAAACATACTTAACATACCATTTAACACCATCTTCAATAGGATTAATTGCTGAATAATGTCTGTCCCATTTTTCTATTTGAGCATTGTTAACCTCTTCAAGAAACTTCTTAGAAAGATCTATATCAAGTTCACCTTCTTTACTTTCTAATCCTTCTATATCAGTTTCAATAGAAAAAATAACAGTATCTTTTATTTCGCAATTAAATTCATATTTTCCTTCAAGGCAATTAAAAATAAATCTAAGATTATTCATATTTGTCTCCTGTAATCACATTATAACATCTGCTACGAATTTATAACGAAAGGAAGTGTTTCCACTTCCTTCACTCTATTTATTTCCTCTTTCAATTCTTTTTTGTTTAGAAATTGAATAGATGCTTGTGAATATTATTGCAAGTATTGTTGCAAGATATGGAATCATTTCCAAAAATTCTGTTGGAAAACTTGATTGTGATTTTAAGGTTGTTGAAAAAGAAGTAGTTGTACCAAACAACAAAGACACTAAAGCAGATCCAATAGGAGATCCATTAGCCATGTTTTGTGCTGATAAACCTATATAACCTCTTCCTGAAACCATTCCTTTCATAAAGAATGTAACCCACGACATTGACAAGAATGTTCCTGCAAGTCCTGCAAACAAACCACAAAGTAAAAACGCGATATATCCAACTTTGGTTACTGAAATGCCTACCGATTCAGCGGCCTTAGGGTTTTCACCAACCGATCTAATTCTTAAGCCGATTCTAGTTTTATAAAGAATAAACCATACTACAAATACTGATATAAACGCTAAATATGTCAACAAGCTTTGTCCAGATAAGATTTTTCCAATAAATGGAATGTCTTTAATAATTGGAATGTTGATATTTGGAATTTGGTATGATCTAAAAGCTCCTGATGTTGTTGATTTTTCACCAGTTAGTAGATACATTACAAACACTGTTCCACCTGTTGCCATTAGGTTAAAGGCAATACAAGTTAAATACAAGTCTGTTTTACCAGTTAAGTGCGCAAAAGCAATAAACAAACCTGTTATTACTCCTGTTAAAACACCGCCTAGTACACCAATCCACATATTTCCAGAATAGTGTGCAACTGTAACAGCTCCTAACGCAGCACAAAGAATCATACCTTCAATACCCATGTTGAACATTCCAGCATGTCTGTTTATCAAAGCTGCAAGAGCAGCAAATATAAGAGGTGTAGCCATCTTGATAGCATCAGCTATAAAAGCAGCAATATCAATACTCATTTATTTAACCTCCTTATTACTTTCACCTTGTTTTTCAGCTTCTTCTTTTCTTACAGTATTATAGATTAGTCTTCTCTTCGTACCTGATAAGAATGATTCGGCAGCTACAAGTAATATAATAATTCCTTGAATAACTGTAACAAATTCGCTAGGAATATCACCTGATGTATTAACTACATCAGCACCAATTCTAATATATGACAAGAATAGTGCACCAATAGGAACTAAGATTGGATTTTTTCTTGCAAGCACAGCAACTAACAATCCATCAAATCCATGTCCTGTAGTAGCGGTCCACAAATAACGCTTATAAGTATTCATTATTTCTGTTGCGCCACCAATACCTGCTAAAGCTCCACCTAATAATTGAGCAGTGAATGATATGCCTAAAGTTGAAAAGCCTACAGCTCTAGCAAAATTAGGGTTTGCGCCAACAATTCTCATCTTCCATCCAAAAGATGTTTTAAAGAATAAAATTGAAATTATTACAACCAATATTAAGGCAATAATGATGCCCGAACCAATACGTAGATTTCCTAAAATTGTAGGAAGTTGCATGCTCTCAGGAGTCGTCTTAGAACCTGTAAATGAAATAGTAGTATCTCTCATGTGATATCTTAAAATCCAAATTGCAAGTTGAGCAATTACAGAATTAAGCATCAACGACACAACAACAACATTAGCGTTTAATTTTCTATCCATGATTGCAGGAACAAAAGACAACACCGCTCCCACAATTGCTCCTATTATAAGTAGTAGAGGCACCATTATAATCATTGGTAATCTATCACCAATTAATATACCCACAAATGTTACAACACACCCTGAAAGCATAAATATACTTTCACCAATTAAGTTGAACTTATTTACAGCATACATAAAACACATTGATAGACCACAAATAATAAATGGTACTGCAAGATTTATGATTGATCCTATTCTTCTAGGAGAAGAGAAAGGACCTAAAATAAATTGTCTAACAATAAATATTGGATCATCAGAAATAAGTACTAGTATCAATAAAGCTACAGCATATGCAATGGCCATACCAGCAACGATACGTACAACCTCCATTATGGATTCAATTAATTGAGTTTTACGTGACCCTTTCATAGTAAGCCCTCCATTTGTTGCGCATTCATTTCTTTTAGACCTAACATGTATTCTCCAAGTTCCTCTTCAGAAACTTCATTAGCTTTAGGGAAAGCTGCAACAACCTTTCCTTTTCTCATAACTAATAATCTATCAGAACACTCAAGAACTTCATTTAAATCTGCAGAAATTAGAATTGTTGCGGTACCTTCTTCACGAGATTTTCTAACAATAGTTTTTCTAATCATTTCAGCAGTACCAACATCAATTCCACGTGTTGGTTGATTAGCTAGAATAAAGTTTGCACCTGAAGTAAACTCTCTTGCAACAACAACTTTTTGTACATTACCACCAGACAACATTCTTACAGGTTGATCTGCACCATCACACATCACTTCAAATTGTTTGATGTATTCATCTACTTCTTCTCTAATTTTCTTAGCATCAACAAACAAGCCTTTTTTATATCGCTTATCATCAAATCTGTCTGCCATGATATTCATTTCAATAGACATATCTGCAGCAACACCTTCTACCATTCTGTCTTCAGCAATATAAGCTAAGCCATTATCTCTTATTTCTTTAACAGATAAACCCTTTATGGATTTTCCATTTAAAATAACGTCTCCTTCAGCAAACTCAGCCAAACCTGCAATTACTTCTGAAAGTTCGCTTTGACCATTTCCTTCAACACCTGCAATACCTACAACTTCACCAGATCTAACACTGAAAGAAACACCATCAACCACATGTTTACCAAAGGAATTTATACGAACGAGATCTTTAATCTCTAGAATATTCTCAGCTATTTTAGGATCTTCTTTTTCAAATTTCAACACAACATCTCTGCCAACCATCAGCCTTGAAATCTTGCTTTCATCTAGATTAGCAGTGTCATAAGTACCCATGCATTGACCTCTTCTTAGTACTGTAACTTTAGAACAGATATGCATAACTTCTTCAAGTTTGTGTGAGATAAAAATAATTGAAACACCCGAATCTCTTAAAGCAAACAGTTGTTCAAATAACTCCTCAGTTTCTTGTGGAGTTAAAACAGCTGTAGGCTCATCAAGAATCAAAATTTTTGCACCTTTGATAAGTGCTTTTAATATTTCAACTTTCTGCATTTGTCCTACAGAAAGATCCTTTACTTTTGATGTTGCATCAACTTTAAAATTATATCTATCAGCAATCTCTTGAGTATTTTTAACTGCTGCTTCATAATCTAGTAAACCATTTTTCATTGGCTCAACACCAAGAGTAACATTTTCTGCAACACTAAGAGATGGAAGCAACATAAAGTGCTGATGCACCATACCTATTCCCTTAGCAATTGCATCAAGAGGGTTTTGAATATTAGCCTCTTCACCATTAATATAAATTTTACCTTCCTGGCAGTCTTCCATACCAAACAAGATTTTCATCAACGTTGTTTTACCAGCGCCATTTTCTCCTACTAAAGCATGAATTTCGTTTTCACCAACACTAAAACTAATATCCTTGTTGGCCATAAAGCCATTGGGGTATATTTTTGTAACTCCATCTATTTGTAATACTTCTTTTGCCATGAGCATTACCCCCTATAAATTGATAATTAAAAGGGAGCAGGTCAAAACCTACTCCCCTTCATAAAAACATATAAATTATTGAGCTGGTTTGAATGATTCTAAGTATGCATCATATTCAGCTTCGTTTGCGAAATCAAAATATGATTTAACTTTTAATGTGCCAGCTTTTGCTTCTTCAAATGATTGAGCCATAGCATCTCTAACTTCTTGAGGAACATTAGCCTTGAAGAAATCATTATCAACATAACCTACAGCATTTTCAACTAAACCTAAAGTATTAGTTTTCTTCCAAACGTCTTCACCATTATCAATTGAATGAACAATTGAAACTAATGAGTTACCAACTTCTTTTAACATTGAAGTTAAAATAACGTCAGCTTTTTCAGGATTTTCTGAATCTTTATATGCTTGATATTGGTCTGAGTCAACACCAATTGCCCAAGTACCTGTTTCTAAGCAAGCTTCAAACAAACCATCACCAGAGCCACCAGCAACTTGATAGAATACATCAGCATTTAAGTTTCTTGCTTGGTCTAAACAGATTTGTTTCATAGTAGCAGGATCGCTCCAACCACCAACAGCAGCCTTAACAACCTTTACATCTGTGCCATGAGTAGCATTCCAGTTTTCAACACCGTTAACATAACCAGTAACAAAGTCAGCAATAACTGGGTTATCCATACCAACGTTAACTGCAACAACTCCACTTTCAGACATAGCAGCAGCCATTAGACCTACTAAGTATGAGCCTTCTGATTGAGCATAGAAGATAACAGACATGTTATCTAATAAATCTGCAGGTTCCTTGTTGTCATCAAAAATAACAAATTTAACTTCAGGATATTCGCCAGCTAATTCTTTAGCTACATCAAAATATGTAGATGAAGCAACGATTAAGTTAGCACCATTATCAATAACGTCATTGATTTGGTCTTTATATTTTGATTGGTCTTCACCAACCTCAACTGTACGTGCATCATAACCTTCTTTACGAAGTTGTTCCATACCTCTTTCACCACTATCAGCAAATGATTTGTCACCTAAGTGTGAAACGATATATGCGATATGTAATGCATCATCAGTTGGTTCAGGTTCTGATCCACCATTGCCACCATTACCAGAGTTTGAATTACATCCAGCAAGTGTGAAGCAAAGTAGAGCAGCCACAAGAATAGTAAGTAGTTTTTTCATTTTTTCTCCTTTTCTTTTACTTTCCTTTTTGAACTATCTAAACTTCTATTTTAGAAGATAATTCCTGATTAATTATTAGTTAAATTTTTAACCCATTTATATTGAAAGACTCTAGTCCATCCAACAACAGCTTCTAATACTATTATACCTTTTATTATAGCAACAATCATCCAAGGTTGGGCATGATTTTTGAAAGCCAAAAACGCTAAAGGTATACATATAAACCACATAACAATTAGATCTGTATAAAAGCCAACCTTGCCATCTCCTCCAGATCTTAATATAGATACCATCGTAACCATTTCTATCAAAGAAAACGGCCATATAACCGCAATAATATTTATGAATTGTTTTGCATATTTTAAAGCATCTGTATCTAAAACATATAAACTCAAAAAACTATTTTTAACTAGTAAAGTTATTAGACTCATAGAAAAACCAATAGCTAAGGCAATGAGCAATATTGAATTAGCTTGTTTTTTGGCCTCATCTATTTCTCCTTTACCTAAACTCATAGGCAAAACAACACTTGCAGCAGTTAAATAACCATTGCCTAATGTGGCACATAATTCATACAAGACGTTTGTAACATTATATCCCGCAACAGCTGACTTACCCATTTGTCCTGTAATCATTGCTCCAGAAGATGTGCCTAAAGACCAAACCAATTCATGTCCTACTATAGGCAAAGAAACCTTAAATAACATTTTTCTTAAATCAGCATCAAACAATTTTAAATCTCTCAACATAAATGGAATAGCAGGATCTTTAATAAAAAACATTCCACATATTAAAAACTCTACTATTCTAGCAATGATGGTACCAACTGCTACACCCTCAATTCCCATAGGAGCAATACCTAACTTACCAAATATCAAAATATAATCTAGAAAAATATTTACTCCATAAGAAATGATGTTTGTTACTAAAACAACTCTAACTTGTTCTAAAGCTCTAGAAGATGCAAGCGTTGTTGTAGATATTGCACATATTGTATACATCAAACATACTTTTCGTAAATGTTGACTTCCTATCGCAATTATTTGTGCATCTGAAGAATATATTCTCATAAACATTTCAGGAAATAATCCTACTAATATACTTACCAGCATTCCAAATACAAAAACCACTCTTAAAGATTGAGCGATTATTATAGAAATTGAATTATAATCTTTCTTACCCCAATGTTGTGAAACTAAAACAGCACAACCTGAAGCCAAACCATTACATAATGCAAAATATACAAAAAATATTTGATTTGCTTGAGACAGGGCAGACATCTGTATTTGATCAATACTGCCAAGCATTATGAAATTAATAGTATCAACAGATATTCTTAAAAGTTGTTGCAAAAAAAGTGGAATAGTTAATTTCCATAAATGTTTATAAAATATTTTATCACTTGATATAGTCATTTCTATAAAGTTATAGCTGTATCCAAAGCAATTTCTATCATTTCTCTTAAAGCAACTTGTCTTTCTTCTGGTGTAGTTATTCTTTCTTTTTTATCAGAAACTGTAAGCATACACGCTGCTTTTTTATTTAAGTATCTAGCATTTGCAAACAAAGCAAAACTCTCCATTTCTCCTGCAATTGTTGGATATGGATCTTTTCTATCTAAATCACGATTTCTATAAAATGCATCGCCACAAGAAACAATACCCTTATAAATATGTTTGTTTTTTAAATTAGCAATCTCTTCTATTTTCTTAGTTAGTTGCTCATCTGGATACATCAAATCATCATCATAATCAAAAGCAACTTTTCCAAAAGAAGAAGAACTATATGATGCCTCAACAAGCACCACATCAAACAAATTCATTTCTGGTAAGTATCCACCACACGAGCCAATACGAATAATATTATCAACGTCATAGTAATCATATAGTTCATATGAATAAATCGCCATAGAAGGTATACCCATACCCGAACCCATAACAGTTATTTGTTTTCCTTTATATGTTCCAGTATATCCAAACATATTTCTTACATGATTTACTTCTTTATAATCATCTAAATAATTCTCTGCAATAAACTTTGCTCGTAAAGGATCTCCTGGCATTATTACAGTTTTAGCTATTTCTCCTTTTTTAGCATTGTTGTGAATTGTTCCATCAAGTTGATTCATAGTTCCTCCTTTTAAACCTTATAATTATTAATCTTCTCTACTAACCATTTTCTAAACGCTTCAACGTCAACATCCATTGCAACTTTCACATTAGCTTTATTACCAATTTTATTTCTTACATCTGCAAAGGTGTGACCTCTAGTATATGTACCAGTTGTTTCTACATCCATCCAATATTCTTTATATGTCATACATTCTGGATATAAAGCAGCAGCTAATGCTAAAGCATCATGCATCACCAAGTCTTCTCCACCTTTATCTCTTCTAATAACCATAAAATCCAATAAATCTGCTGCTAGATTAGATGCTTTGGTATTGTTGTTTCTTAAATCTTCTATATCTTGTATAGTCATTATTGCTTTTAATGTCACATCTAAACCAATCATAGTCATAGGTATACCAGAAGATAAAACAGTATGTCCTGCTTCAGGATCAGCCCAAATATTAAATTCAGCAGTAGTAGTAACATTGCCGCCCCAAACACTTCCTCCCATAAAGTAAATGTGTTTAATTAAATCTGTTAATTCTGGATATTCAATTAAGGCAATCGCAATATTAGTCATTGGACCAATAACTAGTAATTCTAATTCTCCTTTTAATTCTTTAGCTTTTTCATATATAAATAATGGTGCCATTCTTGAATCAAATTTAGTTCTTGTTGCATCTGGCAAGATTATAGAACCCAAACCAGTCTTACCATGTGTTATATCACTTGAATTACGATATCCACTTGATAAAGGTAAGGTTGCACCATGAGTAACAGGACAATCAAAATTTAAATATTCACATAAATCTAAATTATTTTTTGAAGTATATTCTTCATTCACGTTTCCATTAACTGATGTAATTCCCACTAGTTCAATTTCTTCACTACCAAACGCTGCAAGTATTGCAATTGCATCATCAGTACCTGTATCACAATCAATGATAAATTTTCTTTTTTCCATTCTAGTTCCCCTTTTCAATTCTTTCTCTTATATATTCTTTTGTTTCCATATCACAAAAAGCCGCATCTATTGCATTATAGGTGCAGTTCATTAATGTATTATCACTTATTCCTATCATTCTTAATTGATTATGTTCGTTAACTAGATCAGTTCTAGAAAAAATCATATTATCAGAATTGATAGTCACTTTTAAACCTCTTTCAATCATATATCTTACAGGATGAGCTGCATAATTTTTTTCTGTTTTTACATTAGAAGAAACACATACTTCAAGTGGTGTATTGTTTTTTAATAAGGCTTCAATATATTTTTCATCTTGTATACAATTTATACCATGTCCAATTCGATATGCACCCATATTTAATGCATCTAAAATATGTGAACCATCTGACATTTCTCCTGCGTGTATTGTATAAGGAATATTATACTCTCTAGCTTTTTCAAATAAATATCCATATTCTTTAAAGTCACAATTATTTTCAAAACCAGCTAAATCTAGAGCCAAAACTGTTTTGCCTAATAGTTTCTTTGTTACTTCAATTGTTTCTAAGTTTTCTTCATCATTATATTTAGCACTATCGCCTTTATGCATTAAACAATTGATTATTCCAATTTTAATAGGAAAATCATTCATAGCCTTTTCAGCACCTAGTTTAACCGCTTCAAGAGCTTCGTATTGACTAAGACCTTTCTTACAATGTTGTTGAGAAGCAAAGCGAATCTCTGCATATAACAAACCTAAATTATTTAGTCTTGATGCAAGATCATATGTTGCATCAAATAAATCTTCTTTATATTGTAATAGATCACAAACTAAATCAAACTTTTTTATACTTTGTGCAGAATGAGCCCCATTATTAGAAAACAACAAATTATAAAACTGCTCAAAACTAGTATCTTTTTCAATAACTTGTCTTTGTAGAGCTTTTTTATATGCCCACATAATATTTAATGAGCCATCTAAATGTAAATGTAATTCTATCTTTGCGGTGTTCATTTTTACTCTCTATATAAAAGAAAAGCTATAAGCTTTTAGCTCATAACTTTATTTAACTGCTACACTTTGATCCATACCATCAATCATTGATGTTATTTCTTCAATGCTTAAACCTTTTCCTTCTTTTCCTAAATTAAAGGCGATTGAATAATGATCACCATTCATATCAAACCATACCACATTCGCAAGTTTTCCATCACCTGCTAAATTAATATCAATATCTTGATATCTACTTGTCCATGTTTTTGAATATTCATTGTAATCACCAGCTAAACCTTCTTTACCTTCCATCTCAAATGATTTTCTAATCATCATTTCATTATCGTTTCCTTCATATAATGCTGATAATGTACCAAAAGTAGAAATGAATTTAGTAGGCATAACTTTATGATCACCTGTAGGTAATGATTCAATTAATGGTGGTTCAAATTCTACACCTGCATTTTTAATTGCTACATTAATATCTGTAGTTTCAATCCATGGATTAATCATACCAACGATATCTTCTTTTCTATCAATATCTCTTGAAAATACTACATCCTCATCATATTCATCATTATCACTATGCCAAACTAAACTATCGCCATCAACCTTAAAAGTTCCTGTTCCGTTATTGTATACATCTTTTTCACTATAGTTACCAGAACTATCATATGTTCTAATGGTGTGAATTGCATCTTTATATGTGAAGGTACTGGTATTAGGATCATATTGAGCTTTCATTTCCCAGTGACCTGTCTCTGCAGAAGATGAACCCCAATCGATTGTTACATCAACACTACCATCTGTAGACGGATTTACAAGATTTATTATTCCTCTTCCTGCAATCTTTTCATAGAAATAACCTAAATAATCATCTGATATTTCAATTGGTTCATTATTTACAGGATCTTGTTTCTTATTACAAGCTGTAAGTAATAAAGCAAATATCAATACAATAAATAATAGTTTCTTTTTCATGTTTATAACCTCCACTACTATTATATTTTCCCATAGTTTTGATAGAAATGTTATTATTTTGATAGAAGAAAAGGAGAAAATATAATGCCTAAACATATACTAGACAAAGATAAAAAAACTCTTTTTGAGCTTGGTGATGAACTATTTAAACATCCTCAACTTGGATATAAGGAAACTATAAATAAACAAATTTTAGAAGATTATCTTAATTCCCATGGAATCAAGACAACTAATTTAGGCTTTAAAACTGCTTTTAAAGCATCAATTGGTAGTGGCAATCCAAAAATAGGTTTAATTGCAGAGTTAGATGCTATACCAACCTTAGGTCATCCTTATGCCAACAAAGATGACAACAACGCCGCACATAGTTGTGGTCATTCTACTCAATGTGCAATCATGGCATATACTCTTGTAAAACTAAAAGATGTTTTGAAAAAAGGTACAGTGACTTTATATTTTACTCCTGCAGAAGAATTCACTGATGTTAAATATAGACAAGAATTAATTAAGAAAAAAGAAATTAATTATATTGGTGGAAAAATCAATATGCTTACTGCTGGTCAGTTTGATGATGAAGATTTATTTATTCATCTACATACTATGGGAAATTCACAATATCATTTCTCTTTAAATACAGCCTTAACTGGTTTTATATATAAAGAAATAACTTTCAATGGTAAAGCTAGTCATGCGGCTGTCGCACCTGAAAAAGGTGTTAATGCCTTAGGTGCCTTTACTTTGTTTAATAATGCAATTAATATCCTTAGAGAAACATTTAAAGAGGAAGATTATATTAGACTTCATGGTATTGTTTCTAATGGTGGGCAAACTGTAAACTCAATTCCTGAAAAAGTTGTATATGAATGTTATGTGAGATCTTTAAATAATAATGTCTTATTAGATGTTGCAAATAAAATTGATAATGCTGCAAAACATTGTGCTAAAGCTTTAGGTGCGTCTGCAACAATCAAATCAATACCAGGATATTTACCAATGCACCAATCCAGATTAATAAATGATGTCATTAAAAAACAAATGTTAAAAATATGTAAAGAAGAAGATATTCATGATGATGAAATATCAATGGCTGCTGGAGATATAGGTGATTTATCTTGTTTTAAACCTACAGTACAATTTGGCTATAGTGGTTTTAAAGGCAATTGTCATGGTAAAGATTTATGTGTTGTTGATTATAATAGAGCTTATCTAGATCCTAGTAAAGTAGTTTATGATACAGTATTATATCTTTCAAGCAACAACGAATATGTAAAGAAAATTAAAAAGGACTTTAAGCCAGCCCTTAGTAAAAAAGAATATCTAGAATATATAAATTCTTAAATAATTACTTTTATATTGTGTTTTTCTTCAAAATCTATAATCTTATTTTTAATAATGTAATCTGCAATTATATCAATAACGCTTTTTTGTATTTCTTTAATAGTTGGTGCATCTTTAATCATGTCAAAACCACCAGAACCACCTGAACGATAATTATTAACCGCTAAAGTAAACTCATCATCATCTTTAACATCAACACCATCCTTAGTTAAAGAGATAATTCTTTTTCCTTCAGGATTAGAAACCTTAATAGTATATTCAACGCCATCAACCATATCATAGTTATGATGAGCTGGTGTAGGAAAATCATATATTGGATTAACAATTATTTCATTATCTTTAATTTGCCAGAATTGTGCACATCTTTCTAAGTATTCTCTTAATATCTTACCAGTAACTTTTTTAACTACTAAGGTATTTGGAAAGAAATATGTAGACATTAAATTACGCATAGTTATATCTGTATTTAAGCCTGACGCAAAAAGAAAGATTGCAGCACCTGATAGTTCAGCACCACTCACTTCTCTTTGAACATTATTAATAAATGTTACTAATTGTGATTTATTTAATCTTGCAGTAAAACCATCTTCAATTTTCAAATTAACTTTTGTTTGTCCTAAAGGAGTATCTAACCATTTTTGTACTTCATCTTCTTCTTTTTGACATATTTCCATAATTTCCTTATCAGCTTCAAGTTCTGGAACTATTAACTGAGTAGATATTTTATTTGTATCAGTATCTATCTCTATGTAAGATAAGTATTCTCCTCTTTGAAATGATTGGGTGTATGCACAATCATATAAAACACCTTGGATTGTACGATGTTGGTGACCAGTAATCATAATATCAATGCCCTGGATTTCTCTTAATATTCTACACGCTTGATTTTCACCTGAACTTTGTTGAGGCTCACCTGTTTCTAAATTATCTTCAAAGCCACCGTGATATACACATATTAAATAATCAGGATTCTCTTGTATTTTAATTTTTTCTACTAGTGTTTTAGCACACTCATATGCATCAATAAATGTAAAACCTTTAATGTTTTCTTTTTCTTCCCACAAAGGAACAAAATGAGTTGTAATACCAAAAAATACTAATTTTTTTCCTTGAATATTTTTAACTACATATTCAGGACCTAAAAGTTTATCATTATATAGAACATTTGCACTAATACATGGGGCATTAACTGCTTCAATATGTCTAAATAAAGCTTCAGGACCATAATTAAAATCATGATTACCAACATTTATAAAATCATAATTCATCTTAGACATAGCTATAGATAGTGGGCAAACTTCATCAGCTTTATTTGCATAATGATAATAAGTATAAGGAGACCCTTCTATTACATCACCATTATCAATTAAAATAGTATCTTCATCTCTTATTGATTTAATTAATGATTGAATTTTTGCTAAACCAAAATTCATATCTTTATTATCAGCATAATTATATGGATAAAAAATTCCATGTATGTCTGTAGTTGATAGTATTTTAATCTTATTGCCCATAATCTGTCTCCCTTGGATAACAATTTATAGTATGATAAAAATTAGATAAAGTAAAGGATGATTATATGCAAATACATGAACATTTTAAAAATAGTCTTAACTTTAGAGATCTAGGTGGACTTCAAACAAACGATAATAAAACTGTTAAACACAAGCTGTTTTATAGAGGTGCTGGTTTAAACTTTTTTGATGATAAAGAATTAGAGTATTTCAAAACTCTAAACATCAAAACCATTATGGATCTTAGAAGTAAACAAGAAATAACTACTTATCCTGATCCTATTATTGAAAATGCTCATATGATTCAACATAGTGGTCTAGTTGTGAAAGGATCTGAAGATATTGATTGGTCACCTACTGGTATGAGAAAGATTGGTGGCGAAGCTTTTGAACAATTAAACAAAATAGAAACATATTATAAAACTATTGCCTTTGATAATACAGCTTTTAAACTTATGATTAAAGAAATAGAAAAAGATAATCTACCTATCTATTTCCATTGTGCTACAGGAAAAGATAGAACTGGTGTTGCAGCAATGATTATTTTATTGATGTTGGATGTCAAATTAGAAGAAATTAGAAAAGATTATTTAATTACTAATGAATATCGTAAAGAAATAATAAATGAAAGTTTAAATAGAATTGAAGATACTAAAACATATCCAGAACTTAAGACACTGATAACTATGCAAGATGGTGTAGTAGAAAAAGTATTCGATATTGTAATGAATTCAATATTAGAAAAATATGATTCATATGATGATTATCTTAAATATGAATTTGATTTAGATGAAGACAAATTAATAGAATTAAGAAATAAATATACATATTAATGACAAAGGTGCATATAAATGCACCTTTATTCAACTTTGTTTACTATTTCCATTACTGCTTCTTTAATATTCTTATTTACATCTAATGCTTTTTGTCTAGAATCTTGTTTTGTATAGAAATAGAATTTAATCTTAGGTTCAGTACCAGAAGGTCTAATCGCGAACCATGATCCATCTTCTAGATAGAATCTTAATACATTAGAAGCAGGAATATCTTCATAACCATTAATATAATCAACAACTTTATCTACTTTGATACCGGCAATTTCTTTAGGAAGATTTTCTCTTACATGAGACATCATTCTTGAAATTCTCTTAGAACCTTCAATACCTTCAAGTATTAGGTTTGGCTCATCTTCAGCGTAATATCCATATTTTTCATATAGTTCTTGTAAGACATCAAATAAAGTTTTACCTTGTTTACGATAGTATGCAGCAGCTTCTGCAACTAACATACCTGCAGAAATACCATCCTTATCTCTAATTTCAGGAGAAGCTGCATAACCTACAGACTCTTCATAACCAAATAAATATGTATAACCATTTTCTAATAGGAATGGAATTCTTCCACAAATATTTTTAAAACCAGTTAATGCTTCAAACATTTCTACACCATATGTTTTAGCAATTTCACTAGACATTGTACTAGTTACAATTGATTTAACCATGGCGCCTTTTTCAGGAAGAGTACCTGCATCTTTTCTTCCTTCTAAAATATAATTAACTAATAAATATCCTGTTTGATTACCATTAAGTGGTACATATTCGCCTTCATCATTTCTAAGTTCAATTGCGAATCTATCGCCATCTGGATCTGTTGCCATTAATAATTCCGCACCTATTTTCTTACCTAGTTCTTCACTTAGCTTGAATGCTTTAGGATCTTCAGGATTTGGATAGCCAACAGTTGTAAAATCTGGATCTGGATCTTTTTGTTCAGGAACAAATTGCCAATTCCTAAATCCTCTTTCATTCATTACTGCCTCAAAAGGCATAGTGCCACATCCATTTAATGGAGTATATACTAATGGAATATCTAAATCTAATTCATCATCACCATCATGAATAGCCAATGATTTCACATGATCAATATATTTTCTGTCATAGCTCTTATCTAAAACAACAATCATTCCTTCTTGAACTAACTTGTCATAATCTCCATATACAACATCTTTAAACTCATCAATCTTTTCAATTTCCTTAAGCATTCCTTCAGCTATATCTGAACTTACTTGGCAACCATCTTCCCAATAAGCTTTATAGCCATTATAATCTTGAGGATTATGCGAAGCGGTAATATTAATACCTGAAATTGTCTTTAATACATTAATAGAATATGCAAGTTGAGGAGTAGTCCTTAATGAATCATAGATATATGCCTTAATTCCATTTGCCGCAAATATTTCTGCACTTAATAAACAAAAGTCTCTTGATTTATAACGACAATCATGAGCTATTACAACACCTTTACTCATTGCTTGTGGTCCATATGTTTTGATGTAGTTGGCAATACCTTGGCTAGCTCTAGCCACCATATAAGTATTCATACAATTAGTACCTGCTTTAAGTTTTCCTCTTAAACCTGCGGTACCAAAGGTGATGTATTGATAAAATCTTTCTTCTATTTCTTTTTCATCATCCTTAATATCTAATAACTCTTGATACAATGGATCATTTTTATCCATCTCATCTAACCATTTTTGATATCTTTCTTTTGCGCTCATAATATTTTCCTTTCATTATTATTCTATACAAGAAGCGATATATTCACTAAATAATCTATCTACATATTCTTCATCCATCATTAATTCAGGATGCCATTTTAAAGCTAATACAAATTTTTTATTTTTTAATTCAAATGCTTCTATTAAACCATCTTCACTATATGCACATATTGATCCATAGTCTTCCACATTCTTTTTATCCGCAATCATTGTATGCATACTGTTAACTTCATATTCACTCTTACCAATTATTTTATATAATCTACTATCTTCTTCTATAAATATCTTATGTCGATAATTCTTGTCATAATGATTATGTAGGTTTGTTTTGTCTTCATAAACATTAGAACCTAAAGCCCTTAGTATATTATTAAAACCTGCGCATATACCTAATATTGGTATATCTTTTTCTAATGCATACTTACATATTTCAACTTCAAACTGATTAGAATACATTCCACCTTGTAAGATAATGCCATCACACAAATCCACTTGTCTTTTTAAATCTTCAACTTCTTGATTAGTCAATGTCTTATCTTCACCATAATCGTTTGAATTAAAATCTAAAGTGATTTCACTTGGAAGCAACATTATAGAAATACCACCGTGTTTATTAACTAAATAGCGAATTTCATCAACCATAGACATTCTATGCCATAAATCATTATCGATTGCTTCTTCTTGTTTACTAGCTATACCTATTATTGGTTTTTTCATATTTCTATTATCTCATTAATGCTTTTATTATATAAAGCATCTTGTCTTAAAAATTATATATAATGATATTAAGAGGTGATAAAACATGTCTAATAGTATAGTTAAGCAATTGAGTATATATCGTCAATCTTGTTTTGTTAAAAGAGAAGGAAGTATAAAACTACAAAAAGGTAAACAAAATATTATTTTAGATACCTTACCTAACACAATTGATAAAACAACACTAACTGTTTCTTTACAAGAAGGTGTATCAGGATCTAATGTTCAAGTTGAATTATTAGACAAAGATAAACAAGAAGAAATCACTAAAGATGTTCAATCAAAAATTACAAAGATAGAAAATAAGATCAATATCAAGAATAATCAAATTGAATTATGGAATAAAAATTCTGATTTTTCTAATCATAATTCTTTTGATATATCACAGATGTCTAGTTTTATTGAAAATCTACCAAACAAATTAGAAACAATTTATGAAGAAATTGAAGTATTAAATAAAGAAAAAGCTGAGCTTTTAAAACAATTAACAGAAAAACAAAAACTAGCAAATGCTTACCAAATCAGAATTGATATTGAAGCTAATCAAGATCAAGAATGTATATATGAAATAAAGTATAAAGATGATAATGCTTATTGGTATCCAAGATATGAAATACATACTGGTGATGATGATCAATTATCAATACTAATGAAAGCAGGTATTGTTCAAAACACTGATGAAGATTTAAAGGATATTAAAATTAGATTATTATCTGGTAATCCATCTTTGAGTTCAGACATTCCTGTTTTATATCCTAAGAAATTAGATTTCTTTGAACCACGTGTATTTATGAATATGGCTGGTGCTGCTAAAGCTTCAATGATGCAAATGGACACTGCCATGGAAGTACTTGATGAAGAAGTCTCAATGTCGAAAGTAGCTAATGTTGTTGCACAGACAAAAATGGATGATACGATGATGGAATACGAATTAGATGGTACATGGAATATTGATTCTAATAAGGAACTTAATGCTTTACTACAAGAAATTAAAGTACCTTGTAAATATCATGTAATTGCAATACCTAAAATAGATGATAATGCTTATTTAGCTGCTGAAGTTAATATAAATGATATTGAAAATATTCTAAATACAAATGCAACTGTTTACCATAAAGGTTCTTATGTTGGTGATATATATTTAAATCCTGATTATAATCAAGAAAAATATGATATTTCTCTAGGAAAAGATGAAAGTATTAAGGTTAAAAGAACACAGAAGAAAAAATATACTTCAAATGTATTATTAAAGAATCAAAAGAAAACAGAATTTGAATATGAAATAAGTGTAAACTCTTCTAAAAATGATAAATGTCTTGTGTCTTTAATTGATCAAGTACCTTTATCTCAAGATAAGAGTATAGTTGTGGATATTGATAATATCTCTAATGCAAATCTTAATCAAGACACAGGTAAACTAACTTGGGACTTTGAACTAGATCCAAAACAAAACAAAGTCTTCAATATTGCATATTCAATATCATGGCCAAAAGATAAACAAATCAATATTTAAATAAGACTCTAATGAGTCTTATTTATATAATTATCATATTTATTATTAACTCTTTTAATGACATATCCCATAAAATATGTAGCTAGGCTAATTACAACAAATACCACAACACCACCTGTATATCCCCAAGTGAAAAAACCATACCAATCATTAATGTTTGGCCAAGAACCAACACCATTTATAAATATATTTCCTACATAAAATAATCCATAAATAAACATTGGCATCAAGGCAAATAAATTATCTTTTTTACTAATTGTATATTTACTTAAAAATATTACTTCCATCACAGCTATAATTGGTATTATTAAATGAAACCAAAAATTAGAACCTATAAACATAATTCTATAACCAAAAAGTGGTCCTAAAAAGAGTACTACAGTTATAAAAGTTAATGATAAAGATACTGAGGCAATATATTTAAGTTTTTCATCTTTTTTATATAACCACATCATGCTTGCGTATGCTTCAAACAAATTAGATAAAACTGTAAAATATTTTAAAGATCTAAATCCTGAACTAGCTAAACCAGTATTAGATAATCCTAACATCATTCTTATCCAATTAATAATAACAATTACAAATATAAATACATTTAAATATTTTCTATATTTCATACTTAAACTCTCAACATTATAGCTGCGTTATTAGCCAAAATAGAAGCGTTGTAATAAAAAGCAGTGTGTTCTATTAAGTGGAATAAACAAGCAATGCAATCTATTAAATATTCTCTTTCATCATTTATAGCACAAGCATTAATACAAACTAGTCTTAATAATCCATATGTGCAACAAAGACCCTTATAGACATCTGTTTTATCAATTCTTTTATCTACAAATGGATAATTTTCATACAACATTGAATTATTAATAATTCTTTCAAATATATACATCCATTCAGGATATTTATCTTCAAATAATTCTTTATCTTTTTCAAATAAATTTGAATTATTTAAATATCTATCATTTATATTATTAATAATTTCATCTAATTGATAGTTACTACCATAAAATTTATTTAGTAAATTTATGCAACTCATTAATGGATTAATATCTTCATAATAATCTTTTTGAAATTCATTTAAATTAATAATCTTACATATATCAATAATACTTTGAGCTAAAGTGGTAGAACGATCTTTAATTAATTCTTGAAATTGTCTTATCTGTAAAACATCATCATAATCTACTTCATATATTATTTCAGGAACATCTTCTAAATCTATTTCTTGTATAGTTAAACTGTCTTTATCAAAAAGTAATTCAATTACTTTTTCACACGAACTTGAACACGAAGCAAGATTTACACCATTAATGCTTTTTAGACTTCTAGGATATAACTTACATACTTTAGGTAAAAACTCTTCTCCTTTTTCTTGGTGTAATAAACACAAACCTTTTTCTAGCATGTGACAATTACCTAGCCAATTAAAAGATATATATCTATAACAATCTTCACTAATATTTTCTGGAACTTCAAAACTCAATTGAACTCTATTATTCAAACTCTTTGAACAATCCATAGTTATCATCTTATTATACTCTTGCTTGCTTATAGGTATTCTCCAGTTACTGCAACAACTGTTTCGACACTTATCTGCTTTGCATCTAAAACTAAGATAGTAAAATGGAGCTAACCATCTTTTGTTTTTCATCTATGAAATTATAAAATAAAAAGATTTGAATTTCATCAAATCTTATCTTCTTTTATTATATAGGCATCTAATATTTTCCCTATGTACATTGTATGAAAATCACCTTCAGGATAATGTCTATCGACTATTTCTGTAGGTATCTTATCTAATTCTTGATCTTGAGAATATATCACTTCACACTCTATTGTAAGAGGGTATTGTTTTATACCAGGAGTGTTATTCAGATTTGCTTCTTCTAGTAACACATAATCTGCTTTATTTATATCTTTTCCAGATTGACTACCAAATACTTTAAATATTTCTGGATGTATTTCATTGTTCATTGGAACACTGATTGTGAATCTTTCTGTTTTATCAAGTTGTGATTTTGTATATCTTGATTGTCTTACATAAACAATAAAAGTTTCTATACCCCAGACAACTCCTAAATGTCCCCAACCAATAACCATACTATTAAATTTATCACCATTAGTATTTAATAATAACCCAGGTTTTAAAGATTTTATTATGAGATCAGAATAATCAAATACATTAATTTTTTCTTTCATGTTGCACCTTTACTTATATAATAATATATGGAGGATGAAATTATGCCATATGTACATTTAACCACAAATAAAAATCTATCAGATAATGAAAAAGTAGATATTAAAAACTATATTATTGATGCTATTCAAGTAATACCAGGCAAAGGTATTTCAAACACCATGGTTCAAATTGATAATGCTTATATGTTTTTTAAACAAGATGATGCCAAATGTATCTTTATTGATTTAAGAGCATACAAGAAACAAGAAGAAATTCATAAACAAGAATTCATAAATAAAATGTGTGAATATCTAAAAGAAAAGTTAGGTATTGAAAAAGAATTTATTTACTTTAATATCCTAGAACTTGATTCTTGGGTAACAAACGGACTTATAAAATAAATCATCCACAAGGATGATTTATTATTTATATACATATTAAATAAAAATATAATAATTAACTCTAACCTATATATCTTGTATATAAGTAATATAAGACACACGCTATTATAATCGTGATAGTCAATTTAAATAATTTTTTAAGACCACTTATTATCGCAATTACAACTAGTGCCATTATTACAATATACTTTAAATCCAAACCAAACATAACTAATCCCCCATGTCTTCATATGCACTTAAACCTTGTTTAGCTTCTACTTTTTGATCTCCATGTTTAACATTACTCATAGTCACAAAAGCTAGTAATACAAAGACAGCTGCATATATAAATAATATCTTATATGATATCAATCTCATTAAAGTTCCTGCAAGTACCGGTGTTACAATTTGTGCTGCCATAGATGCAGTATAGTAATAACCAGTAAACTTGCCAATATCAGAACCTTTGCACATTTCTACTACCATTGGTAAAGAATTAACGTTAATTGCAGCCCAAGCTAAACCAACTAAGGCAAAACTTATATACATAATCACATTGATAGAATCATAAATACTAGTTAATACAAATCCAGCCGCAAACATTGTTGCTAATAAGATAACACCCATTAAGATTGTTTTTTTTCTTCCTATTTTTGAGGCAAGATTTCCAATAGGAATATAAGAAACTATAGCTCCAGCTGTTGCTACTAATAAACATGTAGATGCACCACCTAAACCTTGTCCCATAACTACTGATACATAAGTAGTAAACCAAGTAGTTACTGCATTATATCCAATAAACCATAAGGCAATTGATGCAAGTAAGAACCCTAAAGATTTTTTCACATCTTTAGGAAGTTTTTCATTACCTTGTCCATCATCTTGAGCTAAATTCCATTCAGGATGTTTTTCTTCTAAAGCTTTATTCTCTTCAACTAGTGCAGGTTCTTTTATAAAAATAAATAATGAACCAATAGCTATAAACATTATTGCTGAAACAACAATAAATAATATTTGATAATTCACATGATCTAAACCTACTGTTTTAGAATTTGGATAAAGTATAGCTGCAACTGCTAAGTAAATAATTCCTCCAACTGCACCCATTAAATTAATAATGGCATTAGCCTTTGATCTTAAAGGTTTAGGTGTCACATCAGGCATTAAAGCAACCGCAGGTGATCTATAGATACCCATTGCAATTAATAGTAAGCCTAAAACTGCCACAAAAGATATAACTTTAAACGTACTCGCTTTTGCATAATATGAATTATCTATAATTGGTAGAATATTCATCAAAATAATAGCTAAACCTGTACCAAACAAGATAAATGGCATACGCTTACCTATTTTTGTTTCTTTCTTATCTGATATAGAACCAAATATAGGCAATAAAAATAAAGCTAATATATTATCGCCAGCCATAATTGCTCCAGAGAAAGTTTCGTTTAAATGGAATGTGTTTGTAAGGATTAATGGTATGACATTATCGTACATTTGCCAAAAGGCACTAATCGATAAAAAAGCTAATCCTACAAGAAAAGTTCTTTTATAGTTTAATTTCATAGCTATCCCCCTATTTATCCTTTAACTGCACCAGCAGTTACACCTTCTACATAATATTTTTGTAAAAACATAAATAGCGTCACAATTGGTATTGCAACAACAACACATCCAGCCGCAAATTGAGTAAATAGATTTGTATCTGGATGAGTACCAAACAATAATGAATATAAACCTACAGAAACAGTCCAAAACGGAGCATTATCTGCACCAATAATTACTTTCGCAAAGATAAAATCCATCCATGGTCCTGTAAAACTCATTAAGGCTTGGTAAATAATAATTGGTTTTGCTAAAGGAAGAATTATCTTTAAAAATATTTCAAAGTTTGTGCATCCATCTAATTTAGCTGATTCAACCAAAGCATTAGCTATTACATCAAAGAAACCTTTCGCAACTTGAAAACCTAAACCTGCTCCTGCAGAATAAGCTAATACTAGACCTATCATTGAATATTCTGGATGAGCTGCATTACCTGTTAAACCAATTGATTTTAATAAGAAATAAATCGCAATCATTGACATAAATCCAGGAAACAAACCTATGATCATCGCAATATTCATAAATGGCTTACGCATTCTAAATTTTAATTTAGACATACAATAAGCTACTGATAATACTAAAAATGTTGAAATAACACAATCAATAATCGCGATTATTAAAGTATTAAGCATCCATCTAGGAAAAGCATTTTCAACTCCATAGTATTTAGCTGTAAATAAATCTTTAAAATTCTTTAAGCCATAAGCTTTAGGAAAGAAATTACTAGTAACTGTACCAATAAATGTTCCATCAGCTTGATATTCACATCTAAACGCAGATAAAACAATCCACAACAAAGGTACTAACCATATAATAGATAAAATAATTAATATCAAATATGTTAAACCAAGAGAAGTCTTCTGACTTTTTGATTGACTCTTATACTTTTTATTACTCATTGGAAAGTATCCTCCTGATTGTATGCTTTAGATCTACGATATGTTAATAAAGTGATTGAAGCAGTTATTATGAAAGTAAAGATACCAATAACTGCACCTGTATTATATGAACCTTGATCAATAGTAACTTTATATAACCAAGTTACTAATAAATCAGTACCACCGGCTTGATAACCTGTATATGCAGGACCACCACCAGTTAATAAGAATATCGAATTAAATGAATTAATATTTCCTACAAAGCTAGATATTAGATATGGTGTAGTTACAAATATTACATAAGGTAAAGTAATCTTGAAAAACATTTTAATAGTACTTGCACCATCAACTCTTGCAGCTTCATATAAATCTTGAGGAATATTCATCAAAATTCCTGATGTCATAAGCATAGTATATGGAATACCTACCCACATATTGATAATTATTACCATCAATTTAGCTAGTCTTTCAGAATCACCAGGACGTAATCCTAAAAAACCTATAGGAGAATTTGTTAAACCCAGATTCATTAATAATCCATTAATAGGACCATATTCTCCCAAAAGATTTCTTACTGCTAATAAAGAAATAAATTGTGGAATAGCTATTGTTAAGATAAAGATTGTTCTAAAAATCTTTTGACCTTTTAAACCTTTTTTATTAATTAATAAAGCTAGAATTATTCCTCCGAAGTAACATGTTAAAGTTGCAAAGATTGCCCAAATAAATGTCCAACCAAGTACTGGCATAAATCTGTTTTTTATTTCAATACCTAAAGAACCTTCACCTGTAAATACTGCTCTAAAATTATTTAGACCATTCCAATAAAATAGATTAGTACCCATTTCATTCATGTCTTGATCATTATACGTAGTAAAAGCTAAGGCAATCATAAAGATTGTAGGTAAGATAGTAAACACCAGTGCCGCAATACATGTAGGTGTAAGCATCGTCACATGGAATTTTGAATCAAATAATTCACTTAAATCTTGTTTAAAACTACTTGGTTTCTTACCAACTTTTAAATCATTATCAGCCTTAAATGATGAAGAAATATTTTTATCCCATAAGATAAAATAAATAATAATTACTGCTATAGTTACAAAACCAAACAGTATTATTAATTTACAATCAGAACCATGAGTAAATACTCCAGTAGTTGGATCAAAAGCTCCTCCTTCTGATAAGTTCTTTAATGATAAATTTAATAAAGCTTTATAACCATAAGGAGTGTTATTAATCTCTGGGCATAAAACCATAAATAGAATTATACCTATTTGTAATAGTAGGAATAATAATCCTTTTATATATTGTTTATGATAAATATTACCAGCACCAAAGATAAAATGAGAAAGCTTGGTTCCAATTGAACCATCTTTAAAACGTCTAGTAAATCTAGATAACAAATTATTCATAGAACTAGTAATATTTATCTTATTATCCATAATTATGCTTGTTCAGGTAAACTTGCAGGGAATTCACTAGGATTTAAACCATGCATCCATAGATATTCCATCAAATATAATCCTTTTCTAACTCCTTCTAGACTTTCAGTTTCTTCTAAAATTTGATCACCTGTAGTTGGATAAGCTGTTTTATCTATCATCGCTCTAAATACTGCAGGAGCATTCTTAGAATAATAGTATGTATTTAAGGTGCCTGTTAAGAATGGTTGAGGTATACCCCATTCAGCCATTTCTACTTGCATACAAGCTAAGTTGTATTGGCTTTCAGTTACACTTGAAGACTCATAGCAAGATTTAATATATTCGCTTGCTCCTACATATGCAGGAACATTTAAACAATTCACATATGATTCGTTTTGAATTTCTTTACTTGAAAGATACTTAACAATGTCTTGTAATGCAGTATATTTCTCTGGATCGGAGTGAGCATTAAGCATAAATACTTTACAATCTGCAAAAGTACCACCACGATAAGTATCACCTGCACTAACTGAACTTAAACCTTCAACAGCTGATTCAGTTAATGTAAACGTAGGGATTAAAGCAATTCCTAAATTTGTCTCACCTAATGCAGCTTTTGCAGCATTGTAGTGCCAAGCTCCACCAATAACTGCAAGTGCACCATTATTTCTTAAATCAGCATCCCATCCATCAGATGATGCCCATTTAAAGCCATTAGGATCTGCAGCATATTCTTGTAGCCATCTAACAATCGCAACAGTATCATCACCTTGACAATTAGATACGCCTTTAGAGCCACCAGAAACAGCTTCAGCACCTTCATAGATTTTTACGCTTGTGGAATGATCATCAACTTTTGTTGCTAGTAAAGCAAAAGACATATTATATCCATCATCACCAGTAACCGTAATAGCTTTAGTTCCTGCAGCTTGTGCAGCTTGTCTTAAACCTTCAAATGATTGTGCTTGCTCATCAGTAACTTTTTCTTTGTTGTAATAAAGGAATAGAGCTTGAGAAATATATGGAACACCATATAAATATTCTTTTCCATCTAAAGTAGAATATATTACATTCTTAAAAGAAGCAGGATTATCAGCTAACACTTGATTAATTAAACTTTCATCCGCAAATGGTTTTGCACATTGAGTACTAGCTAATTTACCAATATTGTCATGTGCTGTTGTATAAATATCTGCAGCAGCAGATGGGTCGTTTGTAACAACACCTGCAACAGCACCAGTATCCATTCCTTTAACTGTGATAGTGTAACCAAGATCTGGATGTTCTTCTACATATTTGTCACAAACACCTTGGTAAAACTCTGCTGATTCTTCACCAACCCAAATCACAATCTCTGAGCTTCCTTTCTTATTTCCAGAAGAACCATCTGAACCACAAGCCACTAGGCATGTGATCATAAATAAAGCTAATAATAAACTTATAATTTTTTTCATTTTCAATACCTCCTAATCAAATGAACTATATGTTAACTTCTCTATATACATAGTAGAAGTCAAATAATCACAAAGTGTTTTATTTTTCTTATTCAATATCAACACAATAAACCTTAATACCAATACAAATACAAACGAGTAGATACCAGTCCAAGGATAAACCATCGCACTTACTATATAGATAAATATAAATCGCAATAGTATTTGTCCTGAATTAATCTTTCTTTGTCTTGATTCATCAAACAACATAACCCCAGTTAACAGTTTTCCTAAACTTACACCATCCTTATTCATTAAAGGAATTACTAGGAACAATATAATTTCTGCAATAAATCCTTCTAATAGTTTCAATATGTAACTATGTAAATTAGCGGCAAACACTTCATCTTGATACACTTTATCATTAAGCAATATTTCATTAATCTTATCTACATCACTATTTTTAAGAACTTCTTGCTCAATGGCAGTATAGTTTGCTACATGATTTTTATAAGTAGCTGCAATCCCAGTAGATTCAATCACAATACTTAATATAATCACTAAGATAAATAAACAAACTGTATCAAAACCATCACACGTTAATCTTTTAATCAAGTTTGGTTTTTCATTAACACCAATTTCTTCTTCTAACATATCCTCATATCTATCTTTGTTGAATAAACAAGTATATCCTTGCTATCAAAAGCTAAATTCACATTCTTTTTATCAAAATCTCTATCTACATTAATTAATACTTCATTAGATTTTGTTTTGATTCTAGCAAACCTAACATTACCATAATCTAATATCTCAAATACTTCACCATATAAACCTTCATCAGCTAATTTAATATCGTTTCTTTTTATGCAGTATTTATATGTATTTTTATATGAATCATCACCATCAATAGAATTAATCTTATAACCGTTTTCTCTTGGTGCTTCTAATTTATAACCATCAATACTATAAAAGAAATGTAATACATTTTCTTTGTTTTCTCTTACTTCAGTTTTACTAAAGTCCCCTATAAATTCTTCATAGTCATCAATTTGTTTTAATAATTGTTTGTTGTCACTAATTAAATTAACTTTTTCATTACAAATACTAAAACTATATTCTTCGTTTTCCTTAACATCGTCATCTACTAAGGCAAATATATAAGAACCATTATTATCTAAATAAGCTAAATTCTTATCATCAACTTTTTCTATTTTTACTACTTTTAATTTAAAATCATTGCCCTTTACAATCGCATGAGGTGGAACACTCAAATCAAATTGCTTAATATCTTTTAAAACATTTTTAAATACTTCAGGCATATTGATGCTAGTGTTTATTAAATTCATCTTTTCTAAATCGCTAGATACATGAATAGTATTATATTCAGGAATCTTATTCATTAAAGTTATTTCTGTATCATGATCAAATAGATGAATTTTATTATTGTTAGGTAGAGCATAGACAACATCACCTATATTGATGTCGTCTTGTTCAACAACCTTCACAACAACACTATCACCTTCATCTTTTAAACTAAATTCTTGAAGTTTATCACCAAGTTTACCATAAACAATAGTTTCATTTCCTAATCTTTCAATATTACTTATCACAAGTTTTAAACCATTACCATCTTTATTTAGAATTAAATGTTCAGGTCTAATACCTAATATAACTTTTTTATCACCAGTTAAATAAGAATCGTGTACTTTAGATACATCTTCATAAGAAATATTAATCTTATCACCTTTATCAAAACTTACTTCTACGTTGTCCTTATCTCTTTTTAATGTCACATCAAAGAAATTCATTTGTGGAGAACCAATAAAACCTGCCACAAATTTGTTGTATGGTTGATTATATAAGTTCATAGGTGTATCGATTTGTTGAACATAACCAAGTTTCATAACCACAATTCTAGTACCCATGGTCATAGCTTCTACTTGGTCATGAGTTACATAGATGAATGTTGTTTTTAAGCTTTTATGTAAAGCAGTTATTTCACTACGCATTGTGGATCTTAGTTTTGCATCCAAGTTACTTAAAGGTTCATCCAATAAAAATACTTTAGGATCTCTAACTAAAGCTCTACCCAAGGCTACTCTTTGTCTTTGACCACCAGACATTGCACGAGGTTGTCTATCTAAGTAATCCTCAATGTCTAGCATCTTTGCGGCCTTCATAACTCTTTGTTTAATTTCATCTTCTGGCATTTTTCTATTTCTTAAACCAAACGCCATATTTTCATAAACAGTCATGTGTGGATATAATGCATAACTTTGGAAAACCATCGCAACATCTCTATCCTTTGGTTCCATATCGTTAACCAAAGTATCACCAATAAAAAGATCCCCTGCTGTAATTGATTCTAATCCTGCTATCATTCTTAATGTAGTAGATTTACCACAACCTGATGGCCCTACAAACACTATAAATTCTTGATCTTCTATATCAATGGAAAAATCATTTACGGCCTTTTGACCATTGTCATAAACTTTATAAATATGGGAAAGTTTTAAATTAGCCATATCATCCTCCGATTCTTATATGATTTTAGTCTTCACTATTAATTATAATACTTTTATCTTAGTCTCATAAAACTTATTCAATATAGCATCGATACCCAGTGCCAAACCATTAATGGTACCTACTTCTTCATTTTTATTATTATAAATATGATAAACATCATCTTTAAATTTAATATAGTTGACTTCACTTAATTTAATACTACTTCTCTTAAACAAATAAGACATATATAAAACATCATCTTCTATATAAGCTTTATCACTAAACATTCCAAACAATACAACTGCGCATGCGATAGCCACAACAGCAAACATAATACCCGCAAATATTGCTAAACCATTACTTGCATATTTAATAAAAAGAATTAGCGAAACTATAACACTCACAATAAAAGCTACAATAGTAAAAATTAATGTTTTAGTATCTATTTCTGTGCTAATTCTATTCTTATTAAGATCTTTCATATATTTCTGTAAATCTAGATTAATATTCAATTAATTAAAAATCCTTCATATCCACAAAACCTTGACTTAAAACCTCACCAGTTATATCAACACTTTGTTTAATAACTTTTTCATCCCATTTATTAATATTAGTAACTTCATAACCTTTTTCAAATACAGCTATTAAAAAGCCAGTCATACCAGTAGTATCAACCAATAGTACACCATCTTTAATTTCATAATCTTTTGACCACTTACTAGGAGACCAACTCCAAATATATATTTCATATTCACCATTTAAATATTTTTCATCTAAATTTAATACATTAAACTTATCAGATATTAAATCAATCTTTTTATATTCATATTTTCTATTTAATTCATTCTTACCATTTTTCAAATATACATTAATAACAGTATCTGTATTTAAATGTATTTCATTTATATCTTTAATATCTTGTTTATTGTTTATATCATTATTTAAATAGTAATATCCTTCTTCATAATTAGAAGCATTAATTATTATATCTTTTTCACCCACAAAATATGTTTCTGTATCAGATATTTCAATTTGTGGATGAACTGATTTACTTCTAGTTATAATACATACACCATTACTATCAAAATCTATATATGCATTACCTTCATGTACTACTACTTTTTTACCAGTTAAACTATCATAGTAATTTCCATCATCTAAATGACTCAACTTTACTACTACAGTTTCATCTTTAACTTCATCTGTATTAATAATCAATGCACCTTGGTCATCGTCTTTTATTTTTTCATTTATATAATATGTTTCAAAAACTGATTCATATTGTTTTGCATCATAAAATCTATTATGAAATCTATTAGCTGTTGCGACATTTTCTGAAGAAAAAGCTAAAGAACCAATTTCACCTACTGTTAAAGTATCATTAGGTCTAGCTAAATATAAACCACCTAATCCTTTTTTAGCTGCCACAACACTCCAATATTTCGCAATTCTTAAATCAGTGTAATGAGTAGTTCCACTTATATATTCATCATGAGATTCAACCCAAGCAATTAACTTTTTAGGATCATCTGCTTTTAAGCTTGCGTTTAGTATTAAGCTTGGATCTTTTTTAGCCATTATATTTTTAAATTGTGATACATATCCATCATCAGTTATAAGCATGTGTGAAGTATATACATCAAGACTTCTGCCAAGTGGAGAAGCTAATATTTCTCCATATGCATATAAATTCTTTCCTGTTTTTTCTTTATAATAATCTTTCGCAACTTCTAAAGTAGAAACCCAAAAGTTTGATGCATAATCTTTATCTTTTCCTGTTTCTATATGTTTTGCGGCATCAAACCTAAAACCATCTACACCTGCATCAATACATTCTTTAAAGAAAGATAAAACTCTTTCTTGAACATATTTATTAGATGTATTTAAATCAGGAAGATTGCCCCATTGATAAACTTGGGTCTCACTTCCCGTACCCTTAGCATTTACATTATGATGGAAAGTTAAACCAATACCATCTATATCTTCATTTCTGTTTCTATATAACAATGGTTCATATTCTTCAACAGATTTATCTACCATTGGTGTACCATCTTCTTCTTTAGCACTATCTCCAGCATTAGCCATATGATTAACTACAGCATCAATTAAAATACATATATTATATTTTTCTGCTTCATTACATAAATCTATTAAATCTTGTTTAGAACCTAAAGGAGATTTATCACCTATTGAAAAACTTAAAGGTTGATAAAAAGCCCACCAAGCACTACCAAAAGATTTAGGTTGTTGAACAGGCATAGTCAAAACATTTTTAAAACCAGAATAAGCAATTAATTGTAAATTATCTTTAATTTGTTTATAAGTCCAATTAAATGCATGTAAGGTTAAACCATCTTGCGCATTATCTGGTAATTTATCTATATAATTATCTGTAAAGTCATCAAAGTTAGGTAGTGTAATGTTCTTACAAGAAGCTAAACATACACATAACAATGATATTAGTAAAACATTTAAAACTTTTCTCATCTATATATATTATATATTAAAAGGGTCCCGATTGATTCAGGACCCTTAATGATTAATTAATAATAATTCTTATTATTGTTTTTCAGCTGTAACAACTGGTGCATCACCTGAGAAATCGATTGTAACTAAGTAAGTACCATCTTCTTCAGCAACTAAGTTAGCTCCATCTTCAGCTCCCCAACTATAATCCCAAGCACCATCAGCACGTACTTTGAATTCTGTACCAGCAGTTAAATCTACAGTTGCTGTCCAAGTACTATTTTCGCCAGCTTCCATTTCAACTACGCCAGCATCAGCCCATTCATTGAAGCCACCGATTACAGCATAAGTGTGATCGCCAGCAACCCATTCAACGATTTGCTCATAAGCAATACCGTCTTTGTCTTCTTTCTTAACTAAACCAATACCATAACCTGGGTTTCCAGCTGCAGACACACTGTTGTATTGAGCACAAACGATTGTGTATAAACCAGAACCACCAATAGCTACAGGGTTAGAAGCCCAAGAGAAACCATTTTCATCAGCTTCTTCTTGCCATACAGGCATGAATAATGTTGCAGGTGTTAAACTTTCTGCATAAGCAGTCTTAGGATCTGAGATCCATTGATCTTCAGCATAAACAGTGTTATCACCGTCTTTATCTACTGAACATTGAGCAACTTTAAATGCATAAGAACCATTAGCTTTATACATTACGCCATCAATTAAAGCATTAGTAGTCCAACCAGCATCGTTTGTACCAAATATTACATCAGCAGTATATAGATACTTAACATCCTTGCTAGATAAAGTGTTATATAATTCTTCATCTAAAGCCTTGATATCATCTAATGATGCTGCAGTCATGCTAGAAGCTTCATAAACAGCTGTGTCTTTACCATTCCAGCCATTTTCTGTACCATCAGCTAATAAATATTGGCCATGTACAACCCAAGCTGCATGAGAATCATCTGCTAAAGCTTTTGAACCACCATTAGAACCACCATTGCTACAAGCAGCTAATGAGATAAGCATTAAAGCAGACAATAAAAGTATTAATAGTTTTTTCATTTTATTTCCTCCTAAAAACCTTCCATTCTTGATTTTACAACATCTAAACAAAAAGTAAAACAAAAACTTAATATTTTTTTCACAAATCATTTTCTTATTAAAAAATGGGCACCAATGCCCATCTAATTATATTCTAGCTACACCTGTTTTAATTGCGGCTTCACTTACTGCTTTAGCCACTGCCTTTCCAACCCTTTCATCAAAAGCCTTAGGAAGAATATATTCTTCATTTAATTCTTCTTCACTTACAAGTTCAGATAATGCTTTTGCAGCAGCCATCTTCATTTCTTCATTGATGTCACTTGCTCTAACATCAAATGTACCTCTAAACACTCCAGGGAAAGCTAAAACATTATTAACTTGATTTGGATAATCACTTCTTCCAGTAGCCACAATTCTAGCTCCACCTTTTTTAGCATCTTCAGGCATAATTTCTGGAGTAGGATTTGCACACGCAAATACAATCGCATCTGAATTCATTGTCTCAACCATTTGTGTAGTTAAAGTGTTTGGAGCAGATACACCAATAAATACATCAGCACCTTTTATAACGTCTTGAAGTAAACCTTTTTCATTATTTAAATTAGTTAGTTCTGCCATTTCTTGCTTTATCCAATTTAAATTATCTCTACCTTTATAGATAGCTCCTTTTGTATCAGTCATAATGATATTTTTATATCCAGCAGACAATAATAGTTTAACGATTGATATAGCTGCAGCACCGGCGCCTGAGGTTACAATTTTTATTTCTTCTTTCTTTTTACCGACAACCTTTAAAGCGTTTGTTAAAGCAGCTAAAGTGATGATTGCAGTACCATGTTGGTCATCATGGAAGATAGGAATATCACATTTCTCTTTAAGTTTTCTTTCAATTTCAAAACATCTTGGTGAAGAGATATCTTCTAAGTTGATGCCACCAAATGATCCTGAGATTAGATAGATAGTATTAACTATTTCATCGACATCTTTTGATTTAATACAAATAGGAAAGGCATCCACATCACCAAAAGATTTAAATAAAACACATTTTCCTTCCATTACAGGCATACCAGCTTCTGGTCCTATATCGCCTAAACCTAGTACTGCAGTTCCATCAGTAATAACTGCACATAAATTATGTCTTCTAGTTAACTCATATGATTTATTAATATCCTTTTGTATCTCTAGACAAGGCTGAGCTACTCCCGGAGTATAAGCTAAAGATAAATCTTCTTTACTATTTACACTAACTCTAGAATTAACTTCAATTTTTCCTTTCCACAATTCATGCATCTCTAATGACTTTTTCATGTAATCCATAAAACTGTCTCCTATTCAAATTCAAATTTGTATGGAAGATTATGTTCATCACGAAGCTTTATCAATTCTTTTTGAACAGCCTCATTTACTGGAACACCTTTATCTTTTCTTTCAAGCCATACCAAATGTTCCTTTTCTCCTGCGGTATAAATGCGCTCATATCCAGGAGCCTTACTACTGCTTCTTAATTGTCTACATATTTCTCCTGCAATCTTTTTAAAAGTATCTAAACCCATAAAGCTTTCAGGATCTACCACGAAGAAGAAATGTCCTAGATGGAACATTTGTGGTTTACCATCAGCTGATACACCACTTAAAGCTTTCATAAATTCACCACCTGCTAGTGCAGAAGATAGAATCTCTACAACTGTTGCATAACCATAACCTTTATAACCAGCCATTTCATCAGATGGTCCACCACCTAAAGGTGCTAATGCAGCTTTACCCTCTACCAGCATCTTTAATATTTCTTTTGAATCAGTTACTGTACTTCCATCATGAGTTACCACCATACCTTCAGGAGTAGGTTTATCACTTCTTGCATAGTATTCAATCTTTCCTCTTTGAACAATTGAAGTTGCACAATCTAAACAGAAAGTAAAATCTTCATCTGTAGGCATAGAGAAAGTTAAAGGATTGGTACCCAACATATTTTCAACACCAAAAGTTGGTGCGATCGATGGTCTTGCGTTAGTGCCAGTAACACCAATCAAACCTTGCTTTGCAGCCATATCTGTCCAATAACCCGCAATACCATAATGTGTAGAATTACGAATAGCACCACCTGCCATTCCATATTTCTTTGCTTTTTCTATAAGCATTTCCATCATCTTGTGTGATGCCACCATGCCCATGCCATTATGGGCATCCATAACTACACTTGTAGGAGTTTCCTTTATGATTTCAATATTTGTTTTAGGAAGCAAAGTTCCATTCACAATTCGATCAATGTATATAGGTTTAAACCTATTACAGCCATGTGATTCAATACCTCTTCTATCAGATTCCAATAAAACATCTGCACAAATTTTAGCGTCTTGTTCAGGTACCCCGTACACTTTAAAAACATCAATCATGAAATTGTTCATTAAATCCCATGAAACATATGGTCTATTATCCATATAATTTCCCCCTTTGAATTATTTATTATCTTCTTCAATTTAATTGTACTATATATTAAAAAACTTGGCTTTACATCACTATAGTTTTAATGCAACTTGTTTAGCTAAACCAAAATACGCAAGTCTAGAATCATTTTCCATTTCTCCAAGTATTCTTCTTAGCCATGTATCATTTAGTGAATCAGCAGCATAAACAAATTGGTATAGTTGTAAACCTCTAAAATCACAAACCGCTTGTAATGCTGAACATTCCATTTCTACACATATACAACCATCTTTTACTCTTGATTCTTTATTGTTTTTTGTCTCACGATAAAAAGCATCAGTTGTCCATGTTTTACCAACAACATAATCTACTTCTAACTCATCAAATATCTTAGCTAATTTCTTACTATTCTTAATCTCAATAAAAGATCCTGTATCTGTATAGTGATAACTTGTTCCTTCGTCTCTATATGCATAATTAGGTATGATTATTTTAGTTTCTTCAATCTCTACTAATGCACCACAAGAACCAAAGACAATATAATTCTTACAATTAAATAAAGCAGACAATTCTTCAATAGAAGCTACAGCTACAGGGGCACCAATACCACTTAAAAAGACACCTATATTTGTATCTTTTATTCTATAGACATAATCTTTAAATGCAGCAGTACCTAGTTTTAAATCTTTATTTATTATTTCTATAATTTCTTTTTCTTTCAATA
>CADBMV010000109.1 GCA_902795865.1 uncultured Erysipelotrichaceae bacterium
AAATTCAATAAAAACAATCAAATTAAAAGACTTATTTCCGTTTATTAAATCACAAATATGAAATAAGTCTAATAAATAAGTTATTAAATTCAAAAGCGGAAGTTAGTATGAGAATTTACGCTTTATTTGATATATATTTAAATTATATACCCTATAACGTGCTTTAAATTGTTAATTCTATTTATCAATTCTACAAAAAAAGGTAATGTGGACTTTCGTGGATTTACCCACACTGTAGTACAAGGGTTTACCCCCAAAGAAGTACAACCTGTGTACCCCTAAAAACCAACGCGGAAGTTCACATTACCATTACTAACTACTTAATTATTCTAATACTTATCTATTTTGTTTCTTTAAAGATTGTAGTTAAGGATGCTAAATCTTGTAAGTTTGATGGAACAATTATTTTAGTTGATTGACCATCAGCCATTTTTTCAGCTGCTTCCATCGATCTTATTGATAGATATTCACTAGATGGCTTTGCATTATTAACCATTTCTATTGCTTCAGCTTGAGCCTTAGCTACAGCTTTAATTGCTTCAGCTTCACCCATAGCTGTTCTAATTCTTTCTTCTTTAACTGCATCAGCTCTTAAAATAGCACTTTCTTTTTCACCTTCTGCTTTAGTAATAGCTGATTGCTTTTCACCTTCTGCAGTAAGAATAGCAGCTCTTTTTTCTCTTTCTGCCTTCATTTGTTTTTCCATTGCTTCTTGAATGGATTTAGGTGGAGTGATATTTTGAACTTCTACACGAGTAATATCTATACCCCATTTATTTGTAGCTTCATCTAAAACTTGAATTGTTTCTGCATTAATCTTTTCTCTTGAAGTTAAAGTTTCATCTAAAGTTAAAGAACCAATAATATTTCTTAGTGTTGTTGCACAAAGATTCTCAATTGCAGCAATTGGTCTTTCTACTCCATATGTTAAAGCTTCAGGATTAATAACTTGAAAGTAAACAACTGAGTCAACATTCATTGTTACATTATCTTTAGTAATAACTGATTGTGGTTCAAAATCCGCAACCTGTTCCTTCATCGATATTTTTCTTACTACTCTTTCAAGTACTGGTGTTTTTAAATGTAAACCAGCTTCCCAAGTATCATGATACTTACCAAGTCTTTCAATAACCCATGCACTACCTTGTGGTACAATACATAGATTTGTTGCTGCCAAAACAATCAATAAAACTAAAATAAACAACACAATAAATAAAAATTCCATATTTAATACCTCCTAAGTATACTTAACATAAAACCTGCAATTACAAAAATCATTGTAAATACAAAAATAAATATCCAATATGCATCTGGTGGAAATTTCTTTTTAGTAGAACTATAAATAATTATGCCTAAAAATATTCCTAAGCATAAAACAGAAAATGCTACATAGAAAAATGGAACATCTGTAAATGTTATTAAGAGAACTAAAAATGAAAATAAAATCATATTTAATGCAAAGAATATTCCAAAGCCTTTATCAATATTCTTATTGCCTACAGCTTTATAATCTACTGCTTTTCTTGCTTGATGTCTTGCTTCGTGTTCTTGAGCAAGTTTTTTCGCATCATCAAAATCCCAGACAGAAATTCTACTTTCTAATTCTCTTTGTCTAGCTAACCAATCATCTTTTTCTAATAATTCGTTATTGTTGTTTATCATTCAATTCTCCATAAATATAGTATCACATATGTCACACTTTATTTTTAATACAAAATAAAGGCTTGGCCTATAGCCAAGCCTTGTAGTATTTGTATTATAGTTTCTAGTTATTTGAGCTTGAACTAGAACTACCTACACTTACACTAGCTCCTGAAGAACTTGGCATAAATGGAATTAGTTTTTGAGCCATATCTTGTGCAGTAAGAGTTTGTAACCAAACTTTACCAGGTCCAGTTAATGTTGTTAAGAACAAACCTTGTCCACCAAAGAAGATATTCTTTAATCCTTTCACAGATTCAACATCATAACCAACACTTGCTTCAAATAAAGCAACATGTCCTGTTTCAACTTTAATCTGCTCACCTGGTTTTAAATCAAGCTCTACTACAGAACCATCTATTTCTGCAAGTAATAAACCATTACCAGAGAATCTTTGTAATACAAAACCTTCACCACCTAATAATCCAGCCCAGAAATTCTTATTGATTGTAGCATCAATTTCAACGGTATCTTGAGCTACTAGGAAAGCTGATTTTTGAGCGATATATTGATGTTCATCATCAACCATAAACTCTTTAATAGTTCCTGGAAAACTTGCTGAAAAAGTAATATTTGAATCATCTTTTGTTGCTGTATGTTTAACAAACATTAAACTAGCCCCAGAAAACATTCTGCCAATTGATTTTAATAAACCGCCTTCAGCATTAGTAGACATTTCAATATTAGAATCACACCATGCCATAGCTCCAGATTGAGTAACAACAGTCTCTCCATCATTTAAAACCATATTTACTGCAGGAAAAGATCCACCTATAATCTCATATTGCATATTTAAATACCTCCATCAATATAATTGTACTATTATTAAAACTATTTAACACATAATTATTCATGTTATTTCTCAGTAACTATTATCATTTTTAAAGTTGCAAAGGAATATTATTTTACTAGTCTTGTCAGACAATCAATCCCAAAATCTGCTTTATGAAAATGGGTCGTTATGCCGTGATATGCCGATTTATACTAAGTTATGAAAATAAATCGTCTAATGTTACACAATGTATAAATTCTCCACTATAGGTATTAAATTTTAGACCATATGTTGTTATAAGAGTTCCTTGAATGGCATACTTTGGTGAAACATTTTCTCTTAAGGTCTGCTTTCTTGCCTTTAGAGTTCGACTATAAGATTCATTTGTCACAAATTCTTTATCATAGAATTTGATTTCACACATGTTAATTACATTATCTTTTCTAGTGATTAACATATCTATTTGTAGTCCCTTCTCATCTTCGTCTTTTCTTTTTGACCAAGCTGAAATCGAGGTAGAAACAGCGGCAATGCCTAAAGCTTTTTTTATTTGATTAATATGATTAAAACAAACATTTTCAAATGCGAAACCACGCCATACAACGACTTCTTGTGATTCCAAATTGTCCTGCCAATATGTCTCGCTTTTAGCTTTTCTTCCTTCAACAAAATGTAAATAGAATAAACAAAATGGATCAACTAATTTATAGTGCTCTTCTCGTTTGGAAAAACCAAAAGGAACATATTTAATAATGAAATCACTTGCAATAAGTGCCTTCAAACTTCGTGTTATTACGCTTCCGTCTGTCGTTTTTAATTCTTTAAGAATTTCCTTTCGTGTAAAACCAGCATTATTCTTATATAGAAATCTAATAATCTGTTTCACAAATTCAGGATTGACAAATATTGAATCAAACAACCTATTAAATTCATCTTCAAGAACGGCGTTTTTTGAGAAAAATATAGAATCTATATTCTGTGTTACGCTTCCTCTATTATCAAAATAGCTTAAATAATATGGAATGCCTCCAACTGCCATATAACTTTGCACAATATCATATCTGGGAATATTCATCTGTATACTTTCAAAGTATTCCTCGCACTCTTTTAATGTAAATGGAGAAAGCTTTAAAAAATATGTTAGTCTATTATATAAACCTCCATGATTATTTATAAGATTATCCTGAATCCACGAATTAGCACTTCCACACACAACAACCATTAAATTTTTTCTGTGGCATCCCCAATTATTCCAAAAACTCTCAAAGGCTTTTATAAAAGAAGATCGAGGTGTATCCATCCATGGTAACTCATCAAGGAAAACTAGTTGTCGATTACCATCATCGATTTCTTCAAGGAATAATTCTAGCATCAAAAAAGCATCAAACCAGTCCTTTGGCCTAGCTTTCTTTTTCGACCCGTGTTTTATTAATGATTCATGGAAGTTTCTTAGTTGATCCTTCATTAAACCTTTTGAAGTTTCGCCCACAGGTGATAGTCCAGCATGCCTAAAAGAAATTCTATTTCTAAAGACCTCATCTATTAGAAACGTTTTCCCTACACGCCTTCTTCCATATATAGCAACAAACTCTGCTTTGTCACTATTGTACAATCGATTTAACTTTTCAATTTCTTCTTTTCTGCCTATCATATGTAATCTCCAGACTTTCGTTTTATTACGAGATTAATACATTTCAATTAATTTAATCTCGTGTTATACTAGCAAAACTATAATAACATGCACTTTATCACGAGGTCAATGCATTTATTTACTTTTCGTCTCGTATTTTTTGCAAATCCCCTTTTATAAAAATTAAGTAGCTTGCAACTGAAATTAAGATTGTTTTAAGCCACTTTTTATAACCAATCCTACAAGAACAGTTATTTTGTTTAAAGCTGTCTTATGCGTTTCCTTATGAAAAAGGCACATTATGCCAAGTAATACCTTTTTATACAACAATATGCTAATTTAAAAATTCACTAATCCTTTAAGCATCCAATAGGTATTACCAATACACCATCTTCTCTTTTATAACCATATTGTGTTCCAGTGATAACAATTTTTAAGTCAGGAATCCTAAGTGGTACCTGTGTTTCCTTTTCGTTGTGTTCTTTGATAAGCCTTTCAATTTCATTTAAATGGTTGGCGCCATCACCTATTTGGTGTTGCCCTAACTTTATTTCAATTAATGCGTATCTTCCATCCTCTAGATGTAATACAGCATCGGCCTCAAGACCATATCTATCACGATAATAAGATACTCTTCCGCCCAAACTCGAAGAATAGATTCTTAAATCCCTAATAACCAATGACTCAAAAACGAATCCAAATGTCTTTAAATCTGTTTCAAAAAATTCCGGACTAACACCAAGACCTGCAACTGCTAGCGAAGGATCTATCATTCCAATTTTTTTGGTGCTTCGTATTGCAGTCTTTGACCTAATTGCTGGGCACCAAGCGTCAATATCATCTGTAATGTATAGTCTAGACAAGACTTCTAAATAATCGCTCAAAGTTTTATCAGTAATACTACTTGTTGAATTTATATCTTTTAATATATTGGAATATTTAACAGGTGTAGATATATTTCTTGCATACGATTTTAAAACAGCGTGCATTAGTGAAGGGTTTCTTTTTACATCATCTACATGAAACATATCCTCCGAATAGATTTGCGAAAAATAGTCTTTTGCTATTGCAAGTTGTGATTTTTGATTGTTTAGCATGACACTTTCTGGCCATCCACCACGGCATGAGCAGTTTATCAAATCTCTAACGCTTAAACTGGATTGACATCCATTTTTCAAAGTCTCCTTATTGTCAAAGAGCTTTCTAAGCGAAACTAAACCATTCGACTCCTTAGATTCATAGAGACTCATAGGATACATCTTCAATGTTGATATTCTTCCCGTTCCTGTATGCGCTGTTTTAACCTTTTTAGAAGATGAACCTGTTAATATAAAATTTCCTTTTTCATGTGTATCATCGCAAAAGCTTCGCACTGCATCCCATATCTGTGGTGCATCCTGCCACTCATCAATAAGACGAGGTTTTTCCCCATCCAATAACACAGAAGGTGTTATTTTAGCAGTTTCAATTAGCGCTTCTTTATTAGGGTCTCTTTGAAGGTAAAGACCACTTTTTGCAAATTGCTCAGCTGTTGTTGTCTTTCCACACCATTTGGGACCAACAATTTGCACTGCACCAAAAGTTTCAAGCCTAAAACTTAATTCTTCGTCTATTATTCTTTGATAGTATTCAATATTTTTCATGCTATCATTATAAATAATTCCGTGTTTTTGTGCAATATAATTCCGTATATTTGTTATATATTATTCCGCGATTTTGCTCAAACAGTTCTGTCATAATGTACATTAAAAGCGCATAATCAACGATAATTTTTGCGTTTATTTTGCGTCCAACAACATACTTCCAAGATAAATATAGGGCATAGATTTAACTGTTCATTAAAACATTATATTCCATGTTATGTACTATTTGAATGTTCCAATCCTGTAAAAACAGTTATTCCTTCAAAAGCTGTTTTATGCACCTTCTTAGAAACACTAAACATTTAGAAAGGTACTGCACAAGGATACACTTTTTCAATATCCATTATTATCCTGGTACAATTTCAACACACATTATTCTTATGCAATGTATTTTGTTGTCAATATAGATTTTTAATCACAAACTTTTCTAAAACAAAAATAGGTGAATATTGCTTCTTACTCACCTATTCTATAATCATTAATTATTTTCTTTTCTATATTTTCTTAGTGTTTCAAATATAAACAATAAGATTAATAATATGAAACTTGCAAAGTACCATGGATTGCCAACTATAGTATCTATAATTAATATACCTGTCTTTGGTGGATTCCAAGGAGGTGGAGGTGGAGTTACATACACCTTATCTGACTTCTTGAAAGTATTATTTAATTTGTATTCACAATCATTAGGTACTTTCTTTTCTACATATTTAGATAAGTCTGCACCTTGTCTAATCTTAGCACCAAAATTAATTACTACTTCCTCTTCTTTATGATCTTGTAGTTGTTGCTTAGTAAAGACAACAGTTAATTTTTGACCTTCAATTTTAACTTGCTTTTCAAGCTCTTCTAGACTTAATTTTTTACCACCTATTATTACTTCAATTAATTCATCAAAACTCTCATATGGCGCAAATTCAAGCACATCTTGCAAAGTATCATATATTTCAAACTCATCCGCAAGCTTAGGCATAGCAGTCTTTAAATTATATGTGAATACTTCATAATCAACTTTTAATTGATATTGTTTTTCACCATTAACAGTTTTATCTAATGGTGGTTCATCCTTAACTATACCAGGCTTAGGAAAAGCATTAACATCATATATCCAATCACCATCTAAAGTCTTTCTAGGAATAGAAACCATAAATGGAGCTATTTGGTATAAAGCACCATTATAAGGAACAGTTCCCTCCATTATAAATAAATAAACACCAATTTCTAAATCATTAATAACTATTTGTCCATTAGAATCAGTAGGACCTACTGTAAATAATTTATTACTCTCATCTGCATTTTGTGCAAATAAACTAGCTTTCTTCTGTATTTCATCTTCTGACATACTCGCATCTATTTGCGTTATATTATTAAAGGAATTTTTAAATTCTATTTTAATGTTTTCTTTATCAGTCATATCATATGTCCAAACTTGATAAACATCAAATTCAATACCAGGAATAGGAGTATCAATTCTATTTCCATCAACATCTTCTTGATGAATAATATCAATGGTAATAGAACCACTATTAGGCTCAGCTTCAATATCAAAAGCTCTACCATTTAAGATAGTTACTATAGTAAGTATTATTAGTAAATAACTAATTAACTTTTTAAGCACTTCTATTTTCCTTTTCCTTTCTTCTTTTAATAATTCCCATTATTAGCACAATTATAAATAATAAGACTAATCCTATAACCAAAATCAATACTGGTTTATCTCTTTCAGCTATAGTATGATGACTAGCTTCTATAGCTACATCATCTTCAACATAAGGAATTCTATGACCCCTTACTAATAATCTATGGCTATTTACACCATATGGTGTACAAGTTAATAAAGTTACTAAATCTTCATTTTCATCAATAGCCAATAATTCAACTTCTGTTGGCTCAATCACATTTATTTGATCTACTTCATATGCCAACTTCTCATTTAATACATATATAAAGAATTTATCATTAATTTCTATTTCATCTAAATCAGTAAATAATTTAGCACTAGGTAAACCTCTATGTGCACTAAGTACACTATGAGTCCCTTTACCACCTATAGGCAAACTTGTGCCCTCAATATGTCCAACACCTTTTTCTAATATTTCTGTACCTGTACCATGACCTATAGCTAATTTCACATTAATCTTAGGTATTTCTATATGACCCATGATATTATTTCCAGCAGGATTTAATAAAGTGTCATATGGATGAGATAAGATATATTCTTCGCCATTAAAGGCATCCACAAATACATTAACTTTATGTTGATCATTGTACGCTTTAGCATCAGCCATCATCTTATTATAATCAACATCACTAATATTTGATACGACACCTTCATAATTAATGATTAAGCTTTGATTTCTTAGTTTATTATATACATCAGAAAGTGTTGGATATAGTAATACTAATAAACCTAATAGAAATACAACTGTAATCATTAAGTTATAAGTAAATCTACTTAATTTCTTTTTCTTTCTAGGGGCACTCATTTTCTATCCCCTTTATTTCTTTTTCTTTTTTCTAATTGTCTACTTATATAAATAATCGCAAAGGCTAATTGAATTCCTAATACTACACATACTATTCTCATAATAAGCATATTAGTATTCACATCAGCAGTTTTATTACTTTCAGCTAAATATTGTGCTTCATTATATTCAATTCTATGACCCCTTACTAATAATCTATGTGAGTTTACCGCATATGGAGTACATGTGAATAATGTCGCATAATCTTTGTTTTCTGTGATCGCAAGATCATCAGTTTCACTAGGCTCAATAACTTTAATTAAATCAACTTCATAAGCTAATATTTCATTTAAGACATGAATATAAAATATATCATTTTCTTTTATTCTATCTAAATCAGTAAATAACTTAGCACTAGGTAAACCTCTATGTGCACTAAGTACTGTGTGGCTAGATAAACCACCTACTGGTAAAGAACTACCAGGTAAATGTCCTACACCTTTTTGAAGAACTTCTTCACTAGTATAGTGATATACAGGAAGATTCACATTAATTACAGGAGTCTCAACACTACACATATAACCATCACCCGCAAGATTTAATAATCTTTCATATTCTTCATTAGGCTTATTAGCTTCTTCAAAGGCAAAGGCATCAGGAACCTTCATACCAATTAAGCTTTTGTTGTATTCAATTGCAGCTTTTAAAGCTAAATCAATATCTTTTGTATCAGTTTTCGCAATGACTTCATCATATGTAACCATTAATTTTTTAGCTCTAGCTTCATTCCACCTATTTGAAATTGTCGGATATAGAAGGATTAATAATCCAAGAATAAAGAGAAAGATAATTAATGCAATGTTACTTTTATTATTACTTTTCTTCATTCTTCCCCTTTCTTTAAGGATGTAGGAGCCTGAAGCTAATCAGGCTCCTATTATTATAATTACATCCGATTAAAATAATTCAATTAGTGATTATGTTCTTCTTTTTTACGGAAGATTAACATGAATGCAGCAGTAGCAATAATAGCTACACCAGCAATAGTGAATAAGTAAGTACCAATACCACCTGTACTAGGAAGTTCAGGAGTCTTAGTATTTGGAATTTGATTTACATAAATCCAACCACGATTTATAGTAGGATCATCATTTTCGTGTTTTAATTCTTCTAAACTTTCAGTACGTACATGATCTTCTTTTGAAATATAAGCTGGTAAAACTTCATAAATTGTTTGACTTCCATTAGATAAAGTACCCTTAGCACCATTTTCACCTTCAGTATATGTCCAAGTTGAAGCTGGATAATCATCTATGTTGTAGAAGTGACCATTTTTGTTTGTTGTACCGCCAACTAAATAACCTTCAAGTTTAGCTTGTGGAGTATTACTTGCATTATAATCTTTAGCCTCAGTAATTACTGAAGTATATTCCCAAGAACTATGGGTCTTTTTAACTATCTCTTTAGTTGCATCGCTTGCTTTTACTTCAAACTCATATTTTTTACTATTTAATTGATAACCTTTTGGAGGATCAATTTCTTGGATGTAGTATTTGCCTTTCATTACTTCTGTTGTATAACCGATACCGGCATTATTTGTTTGAACTGTACAAATTAAATCATCTTTTTGATAAACTACTTTGCCATCATCATAAGAAATTGTTTCGTTTGCATATAATCCAAACACTGCATCTTTCAACATTGTGTTATTTCCATCATCTTTTTTGAAATAGATTTCGTATGTGTATACTACTTCTTCATCATATCTTTCTCTATTTCCTTTATCAGTAGGTCTAGTTAATTCTTTCCAAGTGCTTCCTTCGTCAGTGTTAACAGCATATTTCATTGTAATGATGTTTGGATTTCCTTTAACACCTTTAAATGCATCTTTATTTATTACAGCTTGGTAAGTCATTACTAAACCACCTTTTGTTCTATCTTCAACAGGGATAGCATCATATACATAGTTAATTCTATATCCTTGTGTATCATCGATAGCATCAGCCAATTTAGTATTTACTAATTTATAGTATTTCTTTCCAGAGGTTGCTGCTGTATCTGTTGTAACTACATATTCGCCTTGACCATTCTTTTCATAAACACCTTCAGCAAAAGTAGTTTCAACGTACTTAACAGTAAATACATATCTCTTTGTTGCAGCATCATATGACTTTTCTACAACTGCATGTTGTAAAGAAACATCTAATGAACCTTCAACATAATCTAAACCTGTAGACATTTCATCTTGGAACCATAATGTTTTATTAACTGCGTTTTCTGGATAACTAGGTAATGTAGGTTGAACACTATATGTGAACTTTGTACCTAAAGCACCTGAATGACGATCAGCTGCAGTTCCATATAAAGCATCCTCAACACTCTTTGTTGTGCAAGCAGCTAATGCTGTTGCTTTTTCTGTTGCATCTGTCTTAGCTAATGCGATATCAACATCTGCTTGTGTTTTTTCTTTTTTAACATATACTAGTTTATCAGGATCAATGTTTTCAGTTCCTGCTTGAGTAGTATCTGCATTTGGAACATATCCTGAAACTATATCTGATCCATTATGAGTAGTAGCTTCTCCAGTATAGAATAATGGATTACCATTTAAATCTGTTGCTACAACTGGACATTTAAAGTTATCTGTCTTACCACCTGTAACAGTCTTATCTACATCAGGATTAGATCTTTTTGCAGCAACGCTTGGACTAGCATAAGTTTTATAAGCATCTACACCATTTCCAGTATATGTAATATTGTTATTTACATCTTTATAACCAACTGACACAATCACAGGATTGTATATTGTATCTGAACCAGTAGTAGGATTAATCTTTCCTAAATAAATACCAGTCGCATCAACAATTGCAGGCTGTGTATATGTTGTTGAGCCTGTATAATCTGAGCTTGTAGCGGCAGCATAAGCATTTACAGTCCATTTACCGTTTTTGTTTGAACCTTCTGCAGCAGTGCTGTTTGTTGCAGTTGGTGTTGTTCCATCAATTTCTTTTTTAGCAGACGCCCAAATTGTAGGATTTGCAGCAATATCAGCAGCAATAGCAGAAATTTGCTTTTCTGTTGGAGCGGATGGAGAAAACGGCAACTTGTTACTTATATCTTGATTTGCAGTTTTTTCTTCATTTTCTGAATTATAAATAGTTACTGAAGCAGGATTAAATGCGATTGAATAATCATTATTATCACTATCTTTTCCAGTAATTGTATCGGCTTTTATTACACCATTGTCATCAACTGGCAAGTCAGCAACTTTTACCCTTACCTCTGGAGTTTTAATATCATTAACTGATTTTGTTCCGGCCTCAACCTCAGGATCATCAGCAGCATAATTAACTGCCTCTCTTAAAACAACATACTTATCAGCATCAGTAAGTCTACTTACTAATGAATATGAATCTACGTTAGTTCCTGTAGGATTATAATTTGCTTTAACAAGTTGATATAAATCGACAGTTTCACCACCGTCTAAACCTGTTATTTCCAAAGTAGTATGATCTTGATTTCTATTGGCAGCTGCATGCACTGTAACACTAGGAATCAACATTAACACAGTTACTAACACTACTAATAATTTCTTTGTTAAGTTTTTCATGTTTTTTTCTTCCTTTCTTTTTGATAAACTTTTAAACTTTCACTTTTTGAATAATTTTAATTCGAATGTTTTCTTATAAGCATATCCTCCTTAAATACTTTTCTTTCTTTTTTGTATTTCTAATACAATTTCACATAGTGCCATCGTTATAAACGCAACACCTAATATATTGAACAGGAATGTACCCATACCACCAGAAGATGGTAATTCATAAATTTGAGGTACAACTGTTACTGTATTTGATTTATGAGTTGACTTATATCTATTTCCATAAGTTACCTCATATGATGCAGTATTAACTACACCAGCATGATTTCTTGTATATGGAGAAGGATTTTCTGAATTGCTTCTTATGATATCTCCATCACCTCTTCCCCAATCAATCTTCTTATATGCACCATTAGCTTTTATAGAATCTGCTTTAGTTCCTGCATATTCTTCAACAACCCAATCTAGATAATATTTATCAGGTTCTCCTGTAATAACTTCTTTATAATATGTTTCGTTTTCTACTACAGGTACAAGTATTGTATCGTTTGTGATGAGATTTGTTCCACTATCGATTGTAGGTTTAATATAACTATTATTTCCAGCAAACCAATAATCACTATTTCCATCAAAAGTACTACCATTCTTAACAGGATTTTCACTATCTAGCAATGTGTAATACCTTATAGGATTTCCAACTACTCTAAACCATTGGTTATTGTATTGACTATCGGTTGTTAGATTCATTGGATAAACATAATAGTTACCTGCATTATCTAGAGCACCATAATATTTATCGCCATTCTTAATGACTTTATTGATTTTGTTCTTGCCAAGTGAGTAATTTAATTCTGTAACTGGCCCATCAGCAACGTTAGATGCTAATACATATTCATCTCTTCCTTTTTGATAATCAAGAGAAGCAATATAACCATCCCATCCTTGATTGCTTTCTGTTTTAATCACATCCCAATTTAAATTCTTATTATCTATGAAGTTACTTCTTACATCATTAATCCAAGCCTTTAATTGTTCGCTCTTTTCTAAATCAAATTCAGCTTTGAATGTAACTCTTACATATTTACCACCAATTGCTTGATCCTTTGGTGAAGCTATTTCAGTATAACTAGTGCTTTCATAATTATATAAGTAACCATCAACTGTGCCCAAAGTTGGTGAATAAATTGATTTAAACTCTCCAAGTGTCATATATTTGTAGAATTGCATCGATTCATCTGAATATTTCTTCGCTCTACTTACAGGAACAATTGAGTCGTCTGTTAGTTCAGCAGAACCATCTTGTGAGTAATAGTTCTGATTAGCTATACGATAACGTTTTTCATTTTCCAATCTATAATCTGCAGATATTTCATCAGCTTTACAATAAACTGCTTCTCCACCTTCGATTGGTGCAACTTTGAAGTATTCACCATGTTCATATTCAATATAATCACCACTTCTAGCGATTGAATAAATGTTGTCTATCTTTAATTTAAACGAATTGCTATTATCAGTAGGAATTATTATAGTAGCCTCAGCAGTACCATCAACTTTGTTATTAGATACTGTACCATTAACAGTGTGGTTGTTGCTTGATAATACCGCTACATTCATTTTTGCAGTTGCAGGTAAACTTGCAACTGAACGTTCATTATATCCATGAATAGTATCATTAACTATATTTGGTTCCATTAAAGCTTTTAATTTTAGAGTTGGTAATAACTCGTCAAAAATCTCAATTTCTGTTGCTTCTTCTGGAACATAAACAATAATGTCATATTCAAAATCATTACCTATATATGTTTCATGATGAACGTCTTTATTAATATACTTCTCTATTTGAGGTTTAGTATTTATTAAATCAACTTCATATGTATCGTATTCTTCTTCAACACCTATATAGCATTCGTAAACCTTTAAAGTATCATAACTTCCTGTTTCAGGCAATTCTGTTACATCGTCGATTTTGCAAGCAGCTAAATTGCTATTTATTTCTTCTAGTTCTTCAGCGCTAGCTTCAATTCTACTTGAACGATCATACACTTTCGTTGGAGAAACAGTATAATCAATTCTTAGATATGCTTTAATTATCTCAGAAGGTTCACCTGATGTTGGGTAAACATAGTTTTTTGGTTTTATAGTATATCTTTTGTTTGTGATTGATTTTTCAGTCAATACATATCCTTCTGGGTCACTTAATAGTTCAATAGAATAAGCTATATCAGCTAAGTATATTGGAGATAATGCCTCACCATTTGCTCCATACTTAGCAGCTTCTTGTACGTTTGTTGTTAAGAATATTTGTTTAATTTGTTCTTTAGTTAATACAGTTCCATAACTACTTTGTTCCCATCTATTACCATTAAGAATGAATTTCTCACCATTTAATGCTTTGTGATATTCATCTAATGTATAATCGTATTTTATATATACTTGTTTACCATCTTTATCAAATTGATATCTTGGTAAATCATCCCATTCATATTCAAAACTATTTGTATTATTTAATTCTTTTTTACTATATTCCCATTCGGCTGGATCATTACCAGAAGTAGTTATTGGATTACCATCTTCATCAACAATCTTATTCTCTGAATTTCTTTGATAAATAGTTTCACCATTACCTAATAAACGAACAGTAATTGTTTCAGAATGATCTTGATTAGAAATACCATCGTCCCAATTCTTTGATACAGATAAATGAGTTGTACCTTCATTATCAATTAAGCCATTCTTAATTCTTCCGTTATGATGTGCATGACCTTCTTGAGAATATTCAGGTAGGTTATATCCTGTAAATGGTTGTTTCTCTTTAATAAAGTAATGCATATTACCTTCTGCAGATAATTTAGGTAAGTCATCAATTATAATCTTCCATTCATGACGAACACTTTCACCTGTCACTTCTGTTTTATCAAAGACAATGCGTATATTGTTTTTATATAAATTAGTTATATTACCAGTGACTTTATTATGTTGGCCTGAATTAGTATCATCGTATTCCCACCATAATTCTAAGTTATTAATGAAATCTTGAACGCTTGGTAAAACTGTGTCACCTTTAACTTGCCAAATCTTAGTTATTTCAAGATCTCTTTCTTTTGGTACAACAGTAACAGTGTTAGTTGTAGTATATTTAAATTCATTACCAATTTTAACTGCATAATTAGCCTTATTAGCTAAACCTGCATGATCTCCATTTTGTTGAACACCAATTGGTTTATCTTCATCAGCAGTCTTATCATATAGTTTTTCTCCATCAATAACTTTTCCATCATCAGTTATAAATTCCCAAGATATTGTAGAATCTGCAGCGTTCCAACCATTACGAACATACATTGGTTTTAAATTAGTATCTGCTATTCCTTCAGGTTTAGTTTTAGAGAAATATAAGAAATCTGCTTCATACTCTAAACGATAATCAACACCCTCTATAGTTGGTGAACCATCTTGTCTAGTTCTTGGATAAGCAGTGGTTTGTCTGTCAGTAAACTTTCCACTAGCGTCTTTTAAATAATGCACATTTTCAGTTGCACTAGTTCCAGCTTTTTTATTTTCACTATATAAAGTAGTTGCTTCTAATCTATAGTAATAGCCAACAGGATTTGGATAATTAGGATCTTTTAAAGCTGGATCATCAGTAAGCATATTGTCCTTACTAATCTTTTTAGCTATATCATCGTATCTGCTTGGTTTAATCTCTGCAGTGAATGAAGCTTTAACCCATTTTCCTCTAACAGCTTGAATATTTGTGCTTTCATCAATCTTAATTAATATTGATTTACCTAAATTATTTGGTGTGATTCCTGTAACGTTTCCGTTTGTATCTGTTATTAAATCACCAACGATAATATAATCATTATATAAATTGTCGTCACTTTGATTCTTTGTGATTGGCTCATTTAAAGGTTCGCCAGTGTTTTTAACAGTACCCGTTCCATCTCCTGTATGATTATTTGTTTTGAAATAAGTTAATCTATATCCACCATAAGTAGCAGAATTAGCTATCATTGGGCTTTCGTTATAACCATTCTTTTTATTGAAATTATCGTTTAATACATCTGTACCATTAGGATTAGATGTGGTGCCAACGTTATATGTTTTGTATTGTGTATTATCAAATCTATCTACAAACATCAAATCATCTTTTAATGTATCCCAAATCATTATTTCTTTAGCATCATTAGGTACATAAACCATGATTTCATATTCGAACGTATTATCAAAAGCAGCTAAGATATCGTGAGTCTTATTATTTACATATTTTTCAGGTAGATTAATATCAACAGTAACAATATTTGTCTTATATCTAGATTGTGCACCATGAGGGTACTTAACTATATAATCAGCCTGATTCTTTTCACCAGAGTGAGGATTTGCAGCATTTAATACAGGATAGTTATATACATTTAAGTATGTTGCGTTATGTTTATTAATGGTTGCGTTTGCGTTATTCGCTAATAAATTCTTTACATTATCATATGTAACATCTTGTTCATATTCATAACCTCTAGTAATGTTGCCATCAGAATCCTTATCAACTTTATAATATGCATGCCATAAATTTACATTATTATAATTTAATGTATCCGATATCAATCTATATTTACCGTATCCATCTTGATATACTTCATACCATTCATATGCTAAAAATTCATTTTTTTCTGTACCGTGTTCATGCGCTGTAGGTTGTACATTGTTTTCAACATTTTTAATTTTATCTGGCGAATATGAAACATAGATATAATATTTTTTATCTCCGTTTTCTTTTTCACCTAGAGCATAATATAAACCTTTTGCTTCATTCTTAAACATTTTTGTAACAGTAACGTTTTCTGTTTTTTCAAGTTCAGATATGAAATTTACACTACCTTTTTTATTTTCTGGATCACTAATCCAACCTTTTTGTTTTAAGATTTCTGTATCTTTATAGCCAGGTCTAATTGCAGCATCAAAACTAACTTTTACCCATTTACCTCTTAGGCTTTCAAAGTTTTCTATTGTTTCATTATTTAATACATAATAAATAGTGTTTCCTGTATTTTCTCTTAGAGTACCTGGAGTAAATACATCGGTAGTTGTATCTAATGTTCCAATAGAAACAGGATTAGGACCACCGTTTTTAAATACAATATCTGTGCCTTGTGATAAAACTGAACCAGTTTCTCCATCGCCTATGTGATTGTTTTTATCAATTACAACAATCTGGTGTCTTCCACTATTTTCTTTATTATTACCAGTCATTGCCCATCTTTGATGCTGTACAATAGTTCCATTAAACTTAGGATTTACATCTCCATTATCAAGATATTGAGGATGCGCATTATAATCTCCACCATATCCACTATCCACAAACATCAATGGTTCTTGTAAAGTATCATAAAGAATTATCTCTTCAGCATCTAAAGGAACATATGCCATAATTTCATATTCAAATACGTCTTCAAACGTAGTTAAATCTTGATGTACTTTATTATTGATATATTTTTCTACAGATGGTCCATCACCATTCTTCACTTCTGATTCAAAGCTTAATGTTGAGAAGTTAATATTATATCCAGGTGTTACTTCTTTTCCTAAACCACCTGCATCAATAACAGTGAATGGAATTGGTTCATCTTTTTCAACTTTAACAGTACGTCCTGCAATACTCTTGAATTCTGCAGTAGTAACTTCATTTCCTGCTTCATCATATTCCTTAATAACAATATTCCAATCTACTATTTCTAAATCTGAATCGTTTGGTTTTTCATGAGCTATTGCATATAATTTCTTCATGCCAATAACAGTTGCAGGATTAATTACTTCGTTTTGTCTTACTGTAATACTGCTTTCTGTAGAAGAAGTTGTGTAATTATATTCAAAAGTTTCTCCTTTGTATTTTAATCTATACATTGGATAACTTGTTTTTCCACTTAATAAAACAGATGTTGGAATAGTTGTTTTAGCTTTCCATAATATTTCACCATTTTGTGGATTAGTACTACTTCCAGTTTCTGGACTATAATCATATGTTGTTTCACTATTGTTAGTACCATCTAAATCAAATTCATACTCTGGCATTTCAACTAATTCGTGATATACAGGTAAATTATTAATAGTGTCATCAGTTTCAATTAAATCAGTTGGTTGAGGATTTGTAGCAGTACTTGATACATTTCCATCACCATCAACAAAATAATAAGAGTCGCCGTCTTTTACATATTTTAATGTATAGAACATCTTAAAGTTAACTTTATTAATATGGTCGTTATCTGCTGGCCATCTCTTAGTAAAATCTAATTCAGATTCGCCTCTATATACATCATTTGGCAAACCAAACAACAAAGTTCCGTTTGCAGCAATACCACCACCATCACGTGAAATGTTGTCAATAATTTGAATACCTACTTTAGCTTGTTTTCTTTCGACATAGGTAGTAGTTACTTCCTCGCCTTGATTGTTTATATATGTATATCGTGCGTTGTCAGGTGTTTCATTTTTTAAATATAAAGGTCCAGAATAAGTTGGTCCGTTTTCTGGAATCTGTTCATTAGTTGCTTCGTTAATCCACTTTTCTAATTCTTGTCCATCAGTAAAAGTGTTTGCTACAAGCATATGTCCACTACCACTATGTAAGTATAAATCTGTACCCCTAGTTTTATCACTATTATTCTTACCTGATGCATAGTTATCATCAATAATTACTTCGTGATCTGCATTCATATGGAATACAGCAGTACCGCCAATTGGACACAACCAAACACCACCACCATATCCTTCGTGTGGCATAGGATAAGCCTTTGTATCAGCTGTTCTATTTGGATAACCATCTCCAGATGCGATATTTGCATCATTTAATGCAGTATTATGATCTGGATTTAGTGTGTTGCTTTCATCACTAATTCTTTGGTTAGTAATTGATTCATAATTACTAGTACCAATTCTTCTATCTAATCTGTCATTTAACTCGGTTAATGTAAGATTGTCCCAAGAGCCACCTGTTGAAGGTTTTGAACCATCTAAAGGCTTGTATCTTACAGCATAGTTATGTCCTACATAACCTCTATTTATAATTAAAGTATAAGTGTAGTCTGGGAAGTCACCTTCTACATAAATACCACCACCTAATACTCTAGAGTTATTATTAGAAATAGTTCCACCAATTAAATAAACTTTATTTGATTCAACGTTGATACCACCACCTCTTAAAAAAGCTGTGTTGTTATCAATTGTTCCATCAACCATTATGAATACACCTTCTTCTCTAGCATCTTTAATAACTTTACTAGCATCAGAAAGTTTTTTATTGTTATATTCTATCTTTGCATAATCTGCAGTACCAAATTCAGTAGCCCATACGGCACCACCTTTAGCCCAAGTTACGTTATTGTTCATTGTTGAAGAATCAGAAGCCATTCTAAGTATTGCGCCATCTTCAACTAAAGCAGCGCCTGCATGATGGAAACCTACGTTATTATCAATATGTCCACCACCAACTACATCAAGTTGTGTATCACTATTTAAATCAGGAATATGAGCTCCTAATGTTACATCTGTACCTACTCCTTGAACAATAATACCGCCAGCATCACCTCTGTTTTCTCTAATAGTTGCATTACCTGTAATTTCACCTTTAGCACCATTAGTAAAGATAATACCACCAGCAGTATTTGTCATGCCAGGATTGTCTCTTTTAATATAATCTTCTACACCATTAAAGTTACATCCCGCTTTGTTGCTATCTGCATTTCTGCCCTGCGCTTGCATACCAGAACAATTATCATTTGCAGTATAAGAAACTCTGTTGTGTTTAACAGAACCACCAGTCATCTTGAATGTACTTTTATTTACAACTATTGGAGCGATATCTTTAACACTTCCGTTATCATGAACCCACAAATCTTTAAATGTAGCTTCAGTATTAATTGTTGAACCATTTACAGCTGTTATAAAGTAACCTCTTTGTGTTTCACTGTGACCATCATCAACATTAAACGCAGCTGTACCATGTTGCCAGTTATTAAAATCAGATTCGTTCTTCTTATTAACAAGTTTCCATCTATCAGCAAGTTTTGTTTCACAATGGATTGTTGTGTTTTCACCCATTGTAATTTTAGTGCCGTCATGATAAATAATTTGATCGGTTTTTTCGTTGTATAAAACATTATATGTCTTATTATCTTTTATCTTAGAAATGTACTTCCATGCGAATTCATTATTTTTTTCAGTTTGTGTAGTTAAATCAGTCCAGGTACCACCATTACTATCTGCCTTTAACGATTTATTATCTTCTTCAGTTACTAGATAATAATATTTATCTAAAACTAAACCATTTTCAACGTGATTACCTTTACTACCATCATTATTTACTTCATACATGTATACTGAATTTGTACCGTTTGTAGTAAATAAACTTGTTGTAGAATTGGTGGTTGCATATCTAATGTCACCATTAAAAGCAATGTCACCTACTTTAACGTTTTTATCAACAACAATTCCATTTGTTCCATCTAAATATATTGCATAATCACCATGTGTTAATGTTTTGTTTTTTGAATCATATTCCCAAACATATGGGTTTACAGGTGTATTATAATTTCTATTATTTCCAGGATGAACAGCCCAAGTTGCATCTTGATTGTTTTCTTTCTTTAACCATTGGTCTCCAGCCTTCACATAGAAAGGACCATCGCTAATAGATGATGCTTCTTCTCCTGGTCCATAAGAACCAGATGTTCCGGTTATCTTATATAAATAAACTGGATCACCACTTGTAGTACTTAAAATACTTCCTTTGTATACAGGAGTATTATTTATCTTTAATACTGGATCTTGTCCATCAACTTTATTTTTAGTACTATCAACTATTTCAACAGTACCATAGATATTAACTAAAATTTTGTAATTGCCGTGACTTAAAGTGCCGTCACTAGAATTGTATGTCCAATCAAATCTAGACCATGTCATCGTAGTAGTATCGTTATTCCAACCAGGAGTATATCCTTCACCTTGTCCTCTTAAATAATAACCATCACTACTCTTGATTACATATTTTGCACCATTAGTTAAAGTAGCGCTTGCTTCAGTAGTAGGTACTCCGTTATTAGATTCATATAATGTTAAATAATTAGGTCCAGTAGTGTTTAATACAGTTGTATTATCGCCTTTGTATAATTCAAATTCAGTGTTGTTTGCTTTGTTGTTTGCTTTAAGGTGTGAATCAGATATTGGATCACTTCCTAGATCAGTATCATCAACAACTCTAGGATTTGTTCCATCAGCTTCAATGAAAATTTTGTAATTACCATTACTTAAAACACCATCGTTATATGTCCATTTAAAGTTAGCCTCATCATCTGGTTCATCAACCCACTCTTCATCTTTATTAAAGAAATATAGACCATCTGATTGAAGTACAACCACATCACCATTACTCAAACTACTTTTTTCTTCTAATGATTCAGAATCTAAAACCATTATTGGACTGCCACTTAACGCTAAACCTGTAGTAGAATCAGTAGGTTTAAATACTTCTGTATTTTTTAATTTTAAACTTGAATTATGAGGAACTTTTAATGTTTGCCAATTAGACCAACTTGTAGCTTTAATTTTACTTCCATCCCAATAAATAGTTAATTTATCGTTTACATTTCTATCAGACCACCATCTATTTCTAAATGTTCCATCTGCCATATATTCCCAAACAGTATCTGCATAATCTGTATTGTCTGGGTTTGGATCAGGATTATTTGAACCTTTATATGTTAAGCCTGATGAGTTTGCAGCTAAAGCTGTATACCATCCTTTATTATTATCTGCTTGAATATGATAAAGACTACCAACAGTAAGATCACTTACCTCAGGTCCGTTCTTTAAGTCGCCACCATAATTTGTAACAGGATATACACGATATGTTCTTCCCCATGACCCTGTAACAACCGGAGAATTTTCTGGTGTTCTAACTTGAGTGTCACCATTTACATATAAACCTGTTGCATTGTTGTAACTTGTTATAGTAGGGAAACTCAATGCACCAGTGTCGGCATCTCTATGCATATAATGTGTTTCTAATTCATAATTACCAGTCTTAGGATTTAAAACACTTATTTGAGCTTCTAAACCACCATTTTTTGGATACCAACGGTATTCTATTTTACCGTCTTTATCACCATCAAAAATACTACCCCAGTCTCTTGCTAAAGTACCATCTGCTGCAATATAAATACGTTTATTAAATTCTGTTGCATAGAAATAATAGTATGTCTGACCAGCATCATCCTCGCCGCTTCCAACACGAATCCAGTCACCAACGCCACTTACACTTGTGCTAGTTGCATATGGTTTTTGAGGGCTTCTAGAAAAATACATCTTCCATTCAACGCCAGTTGAATCAACACAAACAGCAGTTGTATCATCAGAAGCCATTTTATGTGCACTAACAATACCATATTTCTCAAAATCTGCTCCGTTTGGATAAGAAAATTGTTTATATTCGTTGCCTTTAGATCCAGGAGTATATGTGGTTGTAAAACCAGTAAAATCGTATACGCTTGGATAAACGTATGGAACATATGAAATACTAGAGTTTGAGTAATCGTATTGTTCTTGCGCTACAGAAGGAGTATAAGATATTGCATCATAATTAGAAAAATCATATTTGTTTTTTGATATATAAGAAACATTAGAAGTGTCATTTAATGGCACTACATCTTCACACGTATCATTTTGATATACAGCTCTTTGACCAGAAAACGTAACTGAACTAGCTATGTTAAAAGTTCCACCATCAACATAGAACATATTCTTATATTTATAGCTTCCTACTGTTTGTGCGTTTTCGCTATTTAAAGCACCATAAATAATGGCACCATTTCTACCTGATAAATTAATGGTTTGATTAGATTCTATTTCTATTGCTGTAGTAGCAGCAATAGGACCATTTATTACTATATTGATATTATCTTGATTTGCTACATGTCTTGTAGTTCCATCTAAGTCTACATATGTTCCTTGTTCAATTATTTGTTTTAGTTCTTCCCATGAGTTAACAACATAACTTTCACCTTCTACAAAGACTTGTTTATTAGGTTCATTATTGTTAACTTGTGCTAACACATAAAAAGGTACAACCAATTGTATAGCCATCATAATAACTAAAGCTATTGGTAATACCTTCTTGTTTAATTTAAATAAATGGCTATGAAAGCCTTTTCTAATAACTTTGTCAGAACTTCTTAATCCGTAATTTAATTTCATATGCAAACTCTTTAATTAAATTTTTACAACAAACCATTCTTATTAATAACAACTCTATATATTTATATATACGTAAATATTTTAGAGTTGAACATATCATATTATCTAATATATTATTTCTATGTCAATATATATTTTAAATATTACAAATATTTATCATTCTTATACCAACTCTGCTAAAGACTTTCTTTTTAGTTCATCAATTATTACACTTTGTATTCTATTTAATTCATCATGAACTTTACATGTTCCTAAACAGGAAAATGGACATAAATCCTTATCCATTAGACATTTATTAATGTCCGTTACATCATTCATGGCTCCATAGACATCATATAATGTTAATTCTGATAAAGGTTTATTTAAGTAATATCCACCATTTATACCAGACTTACTATTTATGATTCCACCTTTTTTTAAGGATCTACAGACTTTATGAGCCATAGTCAAAGAAACATTCTCTTTATCAGCTATTTTTTCAAGTTGCGATAAAGAATCAT
>CADBMV010000110.1 GCA_902795865.1 uncultured Erysipelotrichaceae bacterium
TATATAAAAAGATCTACATAACTGTAGATCTAAAACCCTATAAATATTTAAAGGCGCATATCAACCCTACAAATATTTAAATAATCTAAAAAACTAAGCCCAGATTAATCTGGGCTTTTCTTTTAAATTTTTGTTAATACACCATCTTTTAGTAAAACTCTTTGATCTGACATTGCACTTACTGTATCAGAGTGAGTTACCACAATTATAGTCTTACCAAAATCATGAGATAATTCTTTGAAGATACTTATTATTTCTTTTTCAGTTGCAGTATCTAAATTACCAGTAGGCTCATCGGCAAATATTAAATTAACATTACTAGCTAAAGATCTAGCTATCGCAACACGCTGTTGCTCACCACCTGATAATTGATTAACCATACGATCTGCCTTACTCTTAACAATTCCAAATCTTTCAAGTAAGTTATAAGCTACATTCTTTTTATCTTTAGGTAAACTATTATCAGTTTCCGACATTGCCAACATTACATTTTCTACAGCAGTCAAATAAGAAATAAGATTGTATTGTTGGAATACAATAGAAATCGCATTTCTTCTATATTTGTATAGACCTATTTCTTTAATATTCTTTCCTTCAAAATAGATTTCACCGCTACTAGGTGTATCTAATCCTGCCACAATTGAAAGTAATGTGGTCTTACCAGATCCTGAAGGACCAAGTATTGTATAGAATCTACCTTCTTCAAAACTATAAGATAAATCCTTCAGTATTTGTCTTTCATATCCACCATCAATATATGAATAATTAATATTTTCTAATCTTAATATATCTGACATATTATTCTCCTTAGTTTTGATTCATTAATATCTTCTTAGGGTTATATCTCATAATCATAAACGATGGAATGATTACTGATATTAATACAATAGCTAATCCTAAGACATATATTTCCGCAATAATGATTGGCGATACTGATACATCATATTCCGCGATTAAATCATCGATTGTGATATCTGTTGAATAATCAGTATTCCATAAATCATTGTAGTAGTAAGTAAAATCATCTTCATTTGTGACATCACTAGAACTAATTTGATATTCCAAGACAGTATTACCTATCTGTTTAGCAATTAAACTTCCTGATACAACAGATAAAGTAAAGCCCAATATCGCAACTAACGCAAGTTCTACGAAGAATTGACCAATAACTTTCATCTTACTAGCACCTACCGATAATAGAACACCTATTTCATACTCTCTAGTTTTTAAAGTTAAAGCAGTTACTAAAGTAATAATAACTATTGCATTGATTACAACTAACCAAACTATGAAATTAGCATACATGCTTAAGGTATCTAATGGTTTTGCGAGTTTATTAAATTCTTCGTTATTTGCATCTAAGCTAGTAAACTGTGATATTGAATTTTGATTATCTAGTACAAATTGTTCAACTTCTAATGGATCATTTAATAGTAATGTAACATTCTCAATATACATATTATTTTCCATGTTTTCTAAAGAAGGTCTATTTGCCTCGTTTTGATAGAATTCTTCTTCAGGAAATTGCTTAGCATAATAGTCCCATTGCTTTCTTGAGAACTCAAGTTGTGCAGCATATAAAGATGTTGAAGGCATAAAGAACATATTATCTGGATTTTCATATGGCCATGTATAGTCATAGTTTGCAGCATCAGGAGTAATTGGTTTATTGTGAGAGAAGATACCAATAACTTCAAATGAAGTTTCTAGATCTTCTTGTGTAACACCAGTTTCCTTCATATAAGATGCTAGATAATTTGTTGCTAAAGTTATATTGTCACCAACGCCTATTCCGTTTGTAGACGCAAAATTTTCTGAAACAATAACTACTGGACTACCATTATTGATTTCATCTTGAGAATAGAATCTACCATTAGCTAATTGATAATCGCCATCTTCAAATTCAATCATGTTAGGAAACATATTAGCTTTTACAAAAAACATTGGTTCTCTATATGTTTCACATTGTTGATTACCATTTTCATCAAACCAGCAAGATTGACCATTACCTTCATTCATATTTTCTTCTACTCTATTATTTAGATGCACAAAGTCAATACTATTATCACTTGGAGCATATAGCGTAGCAGAAGATAAAGCATTAGCTGTTTTAACTCTTTCATCTTTTAATAATTCTTGAACATCAGCTAATTTAATACGAGGATAATTCTCATAGAATTTATTCAATTCATCCTGATCAGTTATTTCTTGAGTATATTGATTAATCTTATTGTAATCTAATGCATAAGTAACAACAGCTCTCATCTTTTGACGAGTTAATACTTTGGCACTTTTAGATGCATTAGATACACCTAAACCAATTATTACTAGGTTACCAATTAGGAAGAATGTAAGTAACAACAGTACTGTTTTAGACATTCTTCTAGTAACGTTTTTAAAAGCTCTATTAATAAAGTTCATCTTCAACCTCCTTTATTATTGATTACTATCATATATTTCGAAAATTATTCTTTCGTTTTCTGGCATGTATGTGTTAGTCTTGACTTCTTTACCATCGCTTCTATAGCACTTCTTGACTATACCATTCTTTGATTCATCTCCTGGAATATATTTAAATTCATATTTTATATCAGGGTTACTAGCATGCCAGTTTTCTACAGATTCTTGATTTGCAAAATCAGTATCATCAAATTTTAATAGATAATTTTTTCCTTCAGAGACTGTTACGTAAACAGTACTTCCAACTCTAACTTCATCTACTATTGAAACAATATTACCTGAACTTACCAAACTATTTAGTTCATATACAACATCTAAACTAAGTCTTCCACTGTCTATATTTACTTTTTCAATCCATTGTTCAAGTTCATACAAACTTTTTTGCGTAACATCCTCACCTATGAATTCTGATATATCAGGATGTCCTTTAGAAATCCATATATGAACAGAATAATCATCTTTTAAAATTGTATTAGCTGCAGGAGTTTGTTTTATACAATTTCCTACAGGTTCACCAGAATAATCATATTCAAATCTACCATCGTTATCATGACCGCCTTCTGGATCTAAAGATACTTGATTTGTTTTAGCCCACTTACTAATGTTTTCTTTGCTCCAACCAATAAAATTAGGAACAGTTATAGCCTTGCCTAAAGATACAGTCACAATTAATTCTCCACCTTCATCTATTGTTTTTCCTGATGCTACAGATTGAGAAATGATGTATCCTTTTTCAACTTTGTCTGAATATTGTTCGACTTTAACTAAATTAACTTTTTTTGTTTTTGCCCATGTTTCTGCAGTCTCATATAATTTCTTTTCAAAATCTTCTACAGTAATCTTGCCTGCAGGTGCAGAACCTTTAGAAACATTAATTCTTAATGAACATCCTCTAGTAAAAGTATCCTCTTCACATCCTGAAAATGAATAATCAATTACTTCATTTTCTTCAACATCATCATTATATGCAGTCATCACTCTAGTTTTAGATAACTTGTTTTGTGAAACCCAATTTTGAATTTCATCTTTATTCATATTCTTGATATCTGGAACTTTAATTTTTTCTTCTGGATCAGCTCCTAAAGAGATCACAAAATCCATCTTTACATTATTTTTAACTTTCTTTCCTTCGGGAATGCTTTGAGAAATAATAATTCCTTCATCGGTATCAAAATCATATCTTTCATCAAATAAGATTCCTGATTGTTCAATACCTTGTTGCTTAGTCCATGCTGCAACATCATTTTTTGTTTTGCCTGCAAAATTAGGAACTTCTATTTTAGGCGCAAAGAATAGGAAGTATGCTAGTATTCCTAATACAATTGCAGCTATTAATAAACCTATAAGTAATTTAACATTCAAAGGTTTTCTTTGTTTAGTCACAGGAATTCTTTCTTCTTCTTGAAAGCTCGCTGGTTTCCCTTGGTTTGAAAATTGATTTAAAAAGTCTTTATTATCACTCATTTTTAAATACTCCTTTAGTACCAATAAAATTATATACCATTATTCATATTCATATAACACATCTAGGCTTCCATCTTTAAGAAGTTTGTATTCGCCATATTCGTTACTTAATGTAACTTCTAAACCACTATCTACAAAATCTAATAGATCTTTTAAAGTGTACTCACTATTTAAGTAATATGAATAATGTTTAGTGTTATTGTTTTCCTTAGATATTACATAAATATTGTTGTTATAATCATAAGATTTATAATTATCGCTATAATACCAATCTATTGATTCTTGTCTAAATTTCTCTAAAATATTTACAGCTTCAGAAGATATTGGAAACTTTAAGTCAGCATCACCTGCTCTTACGTTTATACTGACATATTCACTGTTTTTCTTGCTTTGTTCAAACAATAAATCTTTAATATCCTTATCTATATCTGGAGCGTTTTGCCAAGAATTCATTTGATAGAAAGTGTTTCTATTATCTTTTATATATGCATCTGATAATCCAAATCCTCTAGTATTTCTCGCATACATCGCAAACATTAATGTAAATAGTATAGCCACAACATATAGTATAGGTAATACTATAGTAAAATGTAGTTTACGTTTATATAAAAAGTTTGCAGAAATAAATATTGCAAATAATACTAGATACATTATGAAGTTATCTTTAAGTTGTTCAAAGACATTTGTGTATATTCCAGATGAAGATATTAGTACCAATACCATGAATAAATAAATTGTAATGATAAATGGATAAGTAAATAGATTATTAGAAATAGTATTTGCACGTTCTACTTTTCTATTTGTATAACTCAAATATAAAGATATAGAGAATATTATTAAATATACTAACAAACCAATACTAGAATTCAATAATTGACCAACATTAGATATATTTGACACAATAATATCTCCTGCCATAAATGCTGGTGATAAATAACCTAAGTATTGCAAATTAAAGTCAACAGGACCACATGTATATACTCTAAGAAAACTATCTATTACGATTGCAGCCATAATAGGTAAAAAGCTATATGCTCCAAGCATTATAATGCCATCTATTGCATTGTTTGCTAATAAATATATTGCACTAACAAACACCACTACACTACTTATAGCTAGTAAGACTTTAATAAGGAATAATAACACATCACTTATTAAAACTACTTTTCTTATCGTATGGACAATTATTGTAATTGATAAAGGTATATATATTAGACCAATGATAAATACTACACCACTAATAAGCATTGCTTTTCTAGATACTGGAATTGAAAAGAAGGTATCTACAGCTTTTTTATCATGGACATAATAAAAGATATAAACCGGAAGTAAATAGCATAATGTTGCAGACAATAAGCTCTGTATATAAACACCCTCTGAACTATTAGAGCCCACAATGTTTAATAGAGTTACTAACCCAATTAATAAGATTAAATATCTTTTAGATTTAATCAAGTACTTAAAATATTCAATACTAAACATTATTGTTTACCTCCTTCATGTTCATAAATAAACAATTCTTCAAAATTAACTTGTAAAGTATCTAAGATAATAGGATTTAAAGCATTAAGTTTTTCACATATTTCATCTTTATCTCCCTTTATCACTAGAGAATATACAGAACCTTCTTTACTTTGATATAAAATATCAAATTGATTAAATAATGATTCATCTATTTCTTCTTTAAAAGCTAATTGATACTTATTTATATTTGCTTTTGATTCTAATAAATCACCATAAGTTGATATTCTTCCATTTTCTAGAATTCCATATGAATCGCATATATCTTCTAATTCTTTTAAGTTATGAGAAGAGATGATGATTATAGAATTATTTTCTTCTATAAAATCATATAGAGATTTCTTTAAATTAAATCTAACTATTGGGTCTAAGCCATCAAAAGCTTCATCTAAAAGTAGTAGTTTTGGTTTAATAGCTAAAGCAAATAATAGTAAAGTTTGTCTTTTCATACCCTTAGAAAAACTATTAATAGTTTTATTCTCATCTAAGTGAAATAATTCTAAATATTTTCTATAAGCTTGCTCATCTATTTGATAATATGAACTGTAAAATTCTTTTAATGCTTTAATATTTGAAGCCATAGGATAATATGGATCATCATTAACAAAAAATATGTCTTTTCTAATGTTTTCATTTAAATATGTATTTTCATCATTAAATAAAACACTGCCCTTATCACATTCATATATTCCTGCAATACATCTAAGAAGTGTTGATTTACCTGAACCATTAATACCAACTAAGCCAAATATAGAGCCCTCATTAATATTAAGTGATAATTCTTTTAAAACATCTTTATCGCTAAAGCTTTTACTTAATCCATCAATCTTTAACATGATTCCTCCTCATATACTTCATCTAAGACTTTTAGTAAGTCTTGTTTAGTAAATCCTTCGTCTTTTAAAACATTTAGCATGTTTAGTGCATCTTGCTTATTATGAGACTTTTTAAGATCTAAATCCTTACTAACAAACACACCTTTTTTATTAACAGTATAGATATATCCATTTTTCTCTAGTTCTTGATAAGCCTTCATAACAGTATTGGGATTTATGCCCAAATCTTCAGCCAAAGCTCTAACAGATGGTAATTTATCGTTAGGTTTTAGTATTCCACCAACAATAAACTTCTCTATTTGAGATTTAATTTGTTCATAAATCGATTCTTTACCTTGTAAGTTGATTAAGAACATCTACTACCTCCAATCTGTATTATCTGTATTAATTGTATTATCTGTATTATATATTGTCAACAAAAAAAGTTTCCTTAAGAAAACTATCTGTTAATCTTTAATTATTTAGATAACAAAAAAATGAGGACCTAAGTCCTCCACTCTATGGTTCTATATACTATTTCTATATTACAAAGATGTTTATAAAGTATTTGTTTCATTGCCACCTAGGCTAACTTTCTCGTATATAATTAAGTAAAAGGAAACACAAATAATGATTGAATTGCCATTAATTTATGCAATGACGTATAAACCTATAAGAGGAAATAATGATTATGACAAATAAAGATGAAATCAAAAATCAAACAATTAGTGATGATGAAATAGAAGAAGTTGCAGGTGGAGGATGTTGGTTTGGTGCAAAAGATGTAGCACCTGATGGACATGATATTGGATGCCATTTTTCTTCTACATGGTATGATAGTTGGGATGAATACAACTATAAACATGATATTTGTAAATATTGTGGTGGAGAATTAGGAAAAGAAAATGTCTTTAGTTATGGTCGTTATAAGGTTTGTACAGAATGTGGCCATGACAATGAAAAAAAGTGGTAATAATAAGATTCTAAAAGGATGCAATAAATACAAGAAAGGAAGTAAAAACTATGACAAATAAAGACGAAATCAAAAATCAAGCAATTAGTGAAGATGAATTAGAAGAAGTTGCAGGTGGAGGATGTTGGTTTGGTGCAAAAGCTGAAGCACCTGATGGACACGATATTGGATGTCGTTTATCTTGTTCATGGTATGATAGCTGGGATGAATATAACTATAGACATGATATTTGTAAATATTGTGGTGGTGAATTAGGTAAAGA
>CADBMV010000111.1 GCA_902795865.1 uncultured Erysipelotrichaceae bacterium
CGTTTAATTCTAGAATACTAGCTTCTTCTAAGTAAGCTAAGATATCATCATGTGATAATTTTGCCATAATAATTTTTCTCCTTCTTTTAAATTATTCTGCACTTTCAGCAGATTCAGCTTCTTCAGCTTTTGTTTCTTCAGCAACTGTTTCCTCTTTAACTTCTTCAACAGGTGCTTGCTCTACTGGAGCTATCTGTTCAGCATTAGCTTCAGCAGGTGCTTCAGTTGACCTTGCATCCGCAACAGCTTGAACAACTCTTGCAAATGAGCTAACAGGTGACTGCAGACAGCTCAGCAACATAGACAGCATACCGTCACGGTTAGGAAGTGCTGATAATTCTTTGATTGTAGCTTCATCAACAACCTTACCTTCTACGATGCCTTTTTTAAGTACTAGAGCATTGTGTTTCTTTGCGAACTTTGCTAGAACTCTAGCAGGTGCTGTAGCATCTTCAGAGAATGCAAAGGCGTTTGGACCTACAAGAGCATCTTTTAAATCTTCAAAGCCAGTTTCATCACATGCTCTTTCAAACATTGTGTTCTTGTAAACTTTGAATTCAACATCTTCAGCTCTAAGGTTACGTCTTAACTCTGTCACTTCAGCAACACTAAGTCCGCGGTACTCACAAACTACAGTTGCTTGAGAATTCTTGATTTTATCAGTAATCTCAGAAACGATAGCTTGCTTGTTACTTAATACAGCTTGATTCATGTTCCCTCTTTCTAACACCTATATACTCATAAAATAAAAACCTGTATCCATAGAACACAGGTAAAAATCATCAAAATGATTAACCTCGGTAACATTATTAAGCCTAAGCCGTTACTGTCTATGGTATATCGATGCTTATATATAATATATTATTATTTAATAAAATTCAATAAAAATCGTTTATTTTTCTAAAATTTTAATACTATCTATATGATTTCTACTAATATGCATATTAGCTAAAGGTGAAATACTAATATAATTAGCCTCTATTGCACTTAAATCTATTCTTAAATCATTTTTATCATAATCAATTATTCTATCTATTCCTTTAATATTGATATAATTCTTTCCATCTTCTATTTCTTCCACATATTCATCACGATAATTGATATTAACTACCTTGTCACATATTAAAATACCCTTAATATCATCATTATTAGGAATATTAACACTAATAAAATAATGTGTATTATCTTTTATTTCTAGATATTTTAAAGCTATTTGTCTTGCGTATACTGCCGCTAATTCATAATCTTTAGCTTCAAAATCACATAGGCTTACTGCCATTGAAGGAATACCTTGAAGATAACCTTCTCTTGCAGCTGCAATTGTACCAGAATAAATAATATCACTTGATAGATTTGGACCTCTATTAATACCAGAAACAATTAAATCGATCTTATCTTTTATAAAGTGTCTTATACCTCCATGCACACAATCTGCAGGAGTCCCCCATACAGCATAAGCTTTCTTAGCATTTTCTACTTCTACTAATTCATATCTAATTCTTCCAGAAATAGTAATATGGTGAGAATTGGCACTTCTTTCTCCTTCTGGAGCTATTATATATACATCTGCTATTTTAGATAGTTCATTAACTAAACTTCTAAGACCTTTTGCATTAATGCCATCATCATTAGTTACTAAAATATTCATTTATTATTTTCCTTTTCTAATATTTCAAAAATCTCATCTAAATGTCTGATACGATATCCATCATAATGATATGCAGGTATTTCATCATCTAATGTAATCCATACGGGAGTAATATTTGTATTTATTGCTCCTAAAATATCAGATGAAAATACATCACCAATCATTAAACACTCATCATTTTTCACATTTAATTTATTCAAAACATATTCAAATGCCTCTTTGTTAGGCTTATGAACACCTATATCACCAGTTACAACTACCTCATCAAAAAAATCTTCTATATTTACTTGTGTAATTTTATTGTGTTGACTAGTTGAATCACCATTAGATAAGATAGCTAATTTATATTTTCCTTTTAGTTTTTCTAAAACAGATCTAGTTTCATCTTTTAAAACAGAAAATCTATACATGTGATCATAATAAAAAGGAATAAACTTTTCTTCAAAATCTTCTGGTAAATATTTACCATATTTATTAATAAAAGGAATTAATCTCAACTTAACAGATATCGTTCCATTACAATCATAAGTTATTAAATCTTGAAGTACTGCTTCATATTCTATTTCATTAAAATCTTTAAAAAACTGTCTCAAATATTCATTAAAAACACCATAAGCATTTTCTTTTCTATTAGAGATGGTTCCATCAAAATCAAAAATAATAGCCTTAATCATTTACTACCGCCTTTTCTATTATCTTTTTACACTTACGTTCAAACTCAGGTCTTTCCATCATAATGATGCTGCCACATCCTTCACATTTTATTTTGATATCTACACCCATTCTCACTATTTTAAAATAATGTGATTTCTTACATGGATGATCTTTCTTCATTTGTACGATATCATTTAAGCCATATCCTTCTACCATAATTCCTCACTATCTAAGATTATTGTAACAGGTCCATCATTAACTAATGATACTTTCATATCGGCACCAAATATACCTTCTTGTACAATCAAATCTAAATTTCTTAAACACTCATTAAAATAATTATAGAGTTCTATCGATGATTCACCATTTAGTGCATTAGAAAAACTAGGTCTATTTCCTTTTTTACAATCAGCATATAAAGTAAATTGTGATATTGATAAGATCTTTCCATTCACATCATAAATAGACCTATTAATCTTACCATTTTCATCTTCAAAGATTCTTAACTTACTGATCTTTTCAGCCATCTTTAATACAATATCTTTATTATCATTTAAACCAAAACCAACTAATAATAAATAACCGGTGTTGATTTCACCGGTTATTTCATTATCAACTTTGCAGTTAGAACTTGTTACTTTTTGTACAACAACTTTCATTATTTAGTATTTTTTACTTTTACCCAAAGTTCAGAAATAGTCTTTAATACTTCTTCATTATTGTGGAACACTTCATCATTAGCAGTTTTATCTCTAGGGATATATGCATCATTACCTTCAAAGTCTCCACCTTCAGAAGCTAAATCATTTAATACTTCAGCATTTACTGAACTATAACCAACAAATGTTGAATTCTCATATGCTGGATCATAATCAATAATATAGTTCATAAACTTATATGCATTCTCAACATTTTTAGCATCTTTATGAATAACCATTGCATCCACAAAATAGTTAGTACCTTCTGTTGGTGCCCAGAATTGCATATTTTCATTTTCTGAATGAATATAAGTAGCATCACCAGAATACATCATACCCATTGCCTTTTCACCATTTGCAAGACCATCAATAGCCTCATCAGTAACATAAGCAGGATCCATATTCTTAGCAATATCAATTAACCATTCATATGAAGCATTAATTTCATCTTCTTTATCTGTATTCATTGAATAACCTAAAGATTTTTCAGCCATCATGAAGGCATCTCTAATAGAATCATACATATAAATCATACCTTTATATTTTTGATTTCTTAAAACATTCCAACCTTCAGTTTCGACATCATTTCTATCAATTAATGTTTCATCATAACAAATACCTACATTACCCCAGAAATAAGGAACAGAATATTCGTTGTTAGGATCAAAATCCATATTTAGAACTTGTTCATATACTAAATCCATATTAGGAACTTTACTTAAATCTAACTTTTGTATCATTTCTTCAGCTATTAATCTTTCAATCATATAATCACTAGGAATGATAATATCGTATACTGTACCTCCAAGAAGTTTAGTATACATTGATTCATTTGAATCAAAAGTAGTGATATAAAGTTTAACACCAAATTCATCTTCAAACTGATTGATTACTTCATCTGAGATATATTCACCTGGTAAAAAGATATAAAGTTCTCCTCCATCTTCATTAGCAGGTTTTGATGAACATCCAACTAGAAGTAGTAACATCAACAAAACACTAATTAATTTCTTCATTTCTCTTCCTCCTTGATCTTAATAGTGGTAATACATTACTAACTAATAAGATGATAGTAATTGCAAGTACGATAAGCGTAGACAAAGCATTTACACTAGGGTTAATACGCTTTGTTGTGGCATATACATACGTAGATATATTATTAATTCCTGGCCCAGTTGTAAAGTAGGAAATTACAAAATCATCAAAAGACATTGTAAAAGCAACTAAAGCACCAGAAATAATTCCTTCTTTAATTTGCGGAATTATGACCTTGTATAAAGCTTCAAAAGGTGTACATCCTAAATCTAGAGCAGCTTCAGCAATATTCTCATCTAATTGTCTTAACTTAGGTGTAACTGAAAGCATTACATAAGGAATACAGAATATTATATGTGCTAATAATAATGTGCCAAATCCTGTAGGAACATTTAGCGTAGAAAATAGTAGCATCAAACCAATTGCTGTAACTATATCAGGATTCAGCATTGGTAGATTATTAACTTGAGTTACTATTTGTTTAATAACTCTAGATGATTTAGATAAACCAATTGCAACAATAGTTCCAATAACAGTTGATACAGCTGTAGCAATAATTGCAATCAAAGTTGAATAATATATTGATTCCATCATTGCACGAGTTTTAAACATCTTTTCATACCATTGTAAAGAAAAGCCTGAAAAACTTGTTAGAGAACGAGATTCATTAAATGAAAATAAAATCACATAAAATATTGGTAAATAGAAAAACAACATGATAAGTGCTAAATAAAACTTAGAAAATAATTTATTATTCTTCTTCATCTATATAGCCTCCTTATCATAATCAAACTTTCTAGTAAAATACATTGATACTAGTATTACTAAAGCCATAATCAAAGATATAGCTGAACCAAAGTTCCAATCTCCAGTAGTCACAAAATAGTTCTCTATTAAATTACCTACTAGAACGTATGAGCCACCACCTAATAATTTAGGAATAAAGAAACTTGATACTGCAGGTAAGAATACTAAAGTAATACCTGATATTATTCCAGGAACTGAAAGTGGTAAAGTAACTTTTAGAAAAGCTAAACGATTATCACAACCTAAATCATTAGCTGCAGGAACTAAAGATGGATCCATCTTTGATAAAGATGTATAAATCTGTAAGATCATATATGGTAAGAAATTATATACCATACCAACATAAACTTTTACTTCTGGAGAAAATGGCATTTCTAGTAAGATACCTCTCCATGCATATGTTCTTACAAGCATATTTATTAGTTGTGGTAATGTTATTAATAAAACCATAATTGATTGAGAATCTGGTTTTAATTTAGCTACAAAATATGCTGCAGGATAACCAAGTAATATGCAGATGATAGTAGTTATTAAAGCTAGTTTTAAACTTCTTCCTAATACTTCAATAAATATTGCATCTGAAAAGAATCTCACAAAGTTATCAAGTGTTAATTTTACAGGAATCAAAGTATTACCTTGAGTTGAAAAAGCATAGAATACAATTATCAACATTGGTAAGACAATTAATAGCCCTGCCCATATTAGATATGGATATACTAATCTTCTAAAACTCTTCATTATCCTATACTCTTTCTCATTACATGTATATCTTCAGGTCCAAAATCAATAGAAACAATATCTCCTTCTTCTTGATTTTCAGTAGTATGTATCTTATAAGTTTTACCTTCTGTAACAAATGTTACTTCATAGATACCTTCTTCAATATTCATTGGATCAAAATCGAAACGAACATCATCTATTTCTACTTCGTTTTCAGTTTCTAAATCCCATGCATAAGCATCAGCCCAGTTTTTAAGGTCAACTGAAATTGCCATCGATTCTTCAATTTCATCAATTGTCTTATAAACATCAAATGCTTGAATTCCAATCTTTTCTTCACTGTCTTCAATAACCTTAGGAAGTACAACACTTACATCAGCGCTAATCTTAGTACCTGCGTCTGTCATAAAGGTAATTGTATATTCACCAGGTTTGGCTTCAATTGAATGAATTACTTTAGTAATAGAAACTAATTCTTCATCTTCATCAGCTTTCCAAGCTTGGGCATTAGCTCTTAAAATCAAATCTTGATCAGTTATAGAATCAACGTCTTCAATATCCATAGAGAAATCTGAAGCAGACATCTTTTCGTTTGCGGCTTCATTATAAACATCTTCATTGCCTAAAACATGAAGCTTAATAGTCTTGGCAGCACCACGCTTAGTTTCCACTATTATTTCATAGTGCACACCCTTAAAAAGTACTGATATAACCTGTCCATTTAATTGACCTCTTCCTTTTTTCTTAATTTGAATATCTTCAGGTCTAATTACAACATCTACAGGTTCGTTTTCTTTAAAGTCATAATCAACACATTCAAAATCTTTATCATCAAAATTAACTAAATAATCTTTCTTCATGATACCTTCCATAATATTAGATTGGCCGATAAAATTAGCTACGTATCTATTGGCAGGCTCATTATATATTTCTGTAGGTGTACCTATTTGTTCAATGACACCATCTTTCATAACCACAATCTTATCTGACATTGTTAAAGCTTCTTCTTGATCATGAGTTACAAAGATAAAAGTAATACCTACTTCTTCTTGAATTCTTTTAAGTTCTTGTTGCATCTCTTTTCTAAGTTTTGCATCTAAAGCACTTAAAGGTTCATCTAATAATAAAACATCTGGTTCATTAACTAAAGCTCTAGCTATGGCAACTCTTTGTTGTTGCCCACCAGATAATAAAGTTACATCCTTTTTTTGAAAACCATCTAATCCTACTAGTTCCAACATTCTATTAACTTTTGGTTCAATTAAGTCATTAGACATCTTTTTAATTCTTAAACCAAAAGCAACATTTTCATAAACATTTAAATGTGGAAACAAAGCATATTTTTGGAAAACCGTATTAATTGGACGTTTATATGCAGGAATATCCGAAATCTCTTCACCATTAAAAATAACTGAGCCTTCATCCTGATCTAAAAATCCACCTAATATTCTAAGTAGTGTAGTCTTACCACAACCCGATGGTCCTAGTAATGTCACAAATTCATTTTCATAGATATCAAGGTTAATACCTTTCAATACCATTTGACCATCAAAATTCTTAACAATATTTCTAAATTCAATAAGTTTTTCCATGAACAGGTCCTCCAAATAAATATATTATATAGTAAAAATTATTTTTTCTATATAAAAAATAGGAAAGTTTTACTTTCCTATTCTTTTCAAATTTAATTATTAATTCTTAAGCAACACTTTCATCAATAAATTGCTTAATGCTATCAGGACCATTGTAGCCTGTATTCTTAGCTATTACTTCACCATCTTTAAAGATATATACAGTAGGAATAGACATAATTTGATACTTTTCAGCTAAGTCCATATTTTCATCAACATTAACCTTTACAAAATTAACATCAGGATATTGACTATCTAATTCTTCTAAAACTGGTCCCATCATTTTACATGGTCCACACCATTCAGCAAAAAAATCAACTAATGTTGTACCAGATTTAATCATTTCATTAAATTCTTCAGTATTAATAACTTTCATTGTTTTTACCTCCAAATATATTATCTATATTTTATTAGAGTAATTAAAGTAAAATGCTTCAAGATAATAGACTTGCTGCAGCCTCATCAACTATAACGATCACATCTTGATGATTTTGTAATATTGAAGCAGGACAAGCCACATCAATAGGACCTTCAATCATATCTTTTACAGCCTTAGCTTTATTTGAGCCTGTCGCAATCAACAAGATATTTTTAGCTTTCATAATTGTGCCTATACCTTGAGTTACAGCTTGAGTAGGAACTTTGCTTATATCATTATCAAAGAATCTTGCGTTATCGCTAATAGTTGATTGATGTAAATCAGTCACATGTGTTTTAGAATCAAATGCTGTGCCTGGTTCATTAAAAGCAATGTGGCCATCAGAACCAATACCTAATATTTGAATATCAATAGGATCATTATCAATCATTTCATCATATTCTCTACAATTTTTTTCTAAATCATCACCTAATCCACAAGGAACATGCGCATTATTATCATCAATATCAATGTGGTCAAATAAATTACGATGCATAAAAGCATAATAACTTTCAGGATGTTCAATAGGTAAACCTACATATTCATCTAGATTAAATGATTTGATTTCCTTATAAGATGTATTATTCTCTTTATGATCTTTAACCATTCTGGCATATAATCCTAAAGGAGTAGAACC
>CADBMV010000112.1 GCA_902795865.1 uncultured Erysipelotrichaceae bacterium
AAAAAGTAGTTGATACAGGCTTATATGCAATAGTAAGACATCCTATGTATTTTGCAACTCTTTTCTTATTTTTAAGTATGCCATTAATACTTAATAGCCCTATCTCTTTTATAATTATGTTAGCTTATATACCTATCATTGTTAAAAGAATAAAAAATGAAGAAGAAGTATTAGAAAAACAACTTAATGGTTATATTGAATATAAACAAAAAGTTAAATATAAGTTGTTACCATATATTTACTAAAAACTCTTAGATCATAGATGTAAGCTCTCACTTTTTCTTTTTCATATCGTAAAATATTTATATAGAATTTATATAGAAATGGATTAATAAATTTTATGTTGTCTTTATATAAACCAAAATATGATGACTTGTGGTTTCGTCAGATGATTTTAGAAGATCAAGAAACTATGTCCTATAATCATGCATGGGGAGCTACAATATCATTCTCTAAAGAAAAATGGTTGGATTGGTATAATTTATGGATTATTAAACATAATAATGAGCGTTATTATAGGTATCTTAAAAACGAAGATGGACAATTTGTAGGAGAAATTGCATATCACTTCGATAAAGTTATAAGAGGATATGTAGCTAGTATCATTATTTATTCACCTTATAGAAGGAAAGGATATGGTAAACAGGCACTAGATTTACTATGTTTCGTAGCAAAGAAAAATGGTATTGATGTACTTTATGATGACATTGCAATTGATAATTTCGCAATACAACTTTTTCTAGATAATGGTTTTACTGAAATACATAGAACAAAAGAAAAGATTATTCTTAAAAAAGAATTATAGATATAGCATAATATAAACTCTTAGAATTACTAAGAGTTTTATTTCTTACTATTCAGGTTTGCTAAGCGATACAAAAGGGCAAAATAATTCAAACATTTGATTTTTTAGCATAATTATGCTAATTTATATTTAGAGGTGATTAACATGAGCGAAAAGATAAGACCAGTTTCAGATTTAAGAAATAATTTTGCTGAAATATCTAATCAGGTACATGAGACAAATGAACCTGTATTTCTTACTAAAAACGGTTTTGGAGATATGGTTGTTTTAAGTATGGAAGCTTATGAGAATCTACAATTTGAAAGTGAAGTTTATTTTAAACTAAAGGAAGCAGAAAAAGTCGCGAAACTTGATGGCAAAACTTTTTCTTCTAAAGAAGTTCTCAAAAGTATAAAAGAAATTATCAAGTAATTATATGTATACAATTAAATTCTTGCAGACTGCTTTAGATGATTTAAAAGAAATTGCTTTATATATTTCAAAAGAATTATCCAATCCTGAAGCTGCATACAAACTAACAGAAACAATAATTCAGAAAGCCAATACCCTTTCTGATTTTCCTTATGGACGACCAGTTTATAATCCATTAAAAAAGTTAGAGAAAGAATATAGATCTATATTTGTAAATAATTACACTATATTTTATTGGATAGAAGAAAAAAGAAAAAGAGTGATCATTGCAAGAATCATCTATTCTAAACGTAATATTGAAAAGATAATTAAATAAAAACTCTTAGAATCCTTTTTTCCAAGAGTTTCTTTTCTTATTCAGGTTTACCGAGCGATACAAAAGAGCAACATGTGTTGACTGGTATATATTGGTATGTTAACGATATGAAAAGCAAAAAACTAACTTCATTGAATTTAAAGCATAATTATGTTAATTTTTCATTAGAGGTAAATGCACGTATTATCTATTCTAAATGTAATATTGAAAAAGAAAGAAAAAAATGATTTTAATTATTGAAGGTTTAGCAATGTGTTTTATCCTACTAATTGTTTGTGTAGTAGGCATAGCGAATAAAGGCCCTGTTGGTCTTGTTTGTTTTTATGAAAAAGATGTTCAAGATAGAGTTGTTGAATTAGGATTAACAACAAAGCAAGAAATTAAAAGAAGTACTATTATTTCTGCAATTGCAGTTACTTTACCAATGACTATTCTAATACCATACATGGTATATAAGATTAATGGTGTAACAGATTTTAAACAAGCATCATTTCAAATGATCGTTATATCTTTAATAGCTAATATATTTGATAGATTATTCATTGATTATTATTGGGTTGGTAAAACAAATGCCTGGAATATACCAGGAACCGAAGATTTAAAGCCTTATATACCAACTAGTACTCTTATAAAGAAATGGATTGGAACACTAATCGTTCATCCTCTTGTATTTTTTATAATCGCTTATATTATGAGATTATTCATAAAATAAAAGCTCCTAGATAATTCTAAGAGCTCAAATAGTTGTTCTATATCAAAGCAGTAAATCTAATATAAGCGAACATATAAAACATATAGATTATTATGACAAGATTAATTATTAATTCTATATTAGAATAATTACATAAGGAACATTAAAGATATGTTAATAAAACCTACAATTGAACAAATTAATTCTTATAGAGAATTTGCTTATAATTTATCACAGGATTTATCTAAATCTTCTTTTCCTACTTATGTAGATGGCATCAAAACAAAAGAAGATTTTATGAGAATAATTGATCGTGCATTAGATAGTAATGATACTGACATATTGTTTTATCAAGAAGATGATGAGATCCTAGGATGGATACAATATTATTGGATAGATGAAGATAAATATATTGGTATTGAGATATTTAATATTGAAAGAAATAGTAAGAATGCTATTGATGAGTTTATAACTTATATAAATGACAAATTTGATGATTATCAGCTCTGTTTTGGTTTTCCTAAAGAAAACATAGATGTTATTTCTCATTTAAAAGAATTAGGTTACATCAAATCAGAAGTCAGTGATGTTTTTACTTTAGATATGAATAAATATGAAATCAAGGAAGAGGATAAAAATATTATTGAAGTAAATAAAAATAATTATTCAGACTTTAAAATACTTCATGATAAACATCAAGATATGTATTGGAATAGTGATAGATTATATCCTGCTTTACTTGGACAAACAAAAAACAAATGGCATATGTATATATATTATGAAGATAATAAACCTATTGGAAATATTTATTTTACTTATGCAGGAAATATGATGGAGGTATTTGGTATTGATATTGAAGAAAATAATGATATTATAAAAGCACTCTTAATAAAAGCACTTAATAAAACCAAAGAAGATGGTATTGAATATATGACTATTTTTACAGAAAAAGATGAAAGTAAAATAGCTAAAGAAATTGGCTTAAATTATATATGTGAATATATACTTTATATCAATAAAGATTTTTAAAGATTCATTATTCAAAAAACTCTTAGATTCAATATCTAAGAGTTTTAGTTTTTATTCAGGTTTACCAAGAAGCGCAAACATCTTTTTCTTGTATACCTCAACACCAGGTTGATTAAAAGGATTTATTCCAAGTAAATAACAAGTCATTCCACACGCTATAAAGAAGAAATAAATCATATATCCAAAACTATATGCGCTATTATCTTTTAAATGGATAACGATATTTGGATTATTACCTTCATTACTATGAGCACTTAATGTACCTTTAAATGCCATTTCATTTACCCAAGAAAGATTTTTACCTGCTAAATAATTCATATTATCTAAATCTTCTTTATCTTCAGGGAAAACAATGTCCTTGTCCATATTATCTACATATAAGATAGTTTCAAATTCTGTTTTTCTTCCTTCTTGAATAAATTGACCTAAAGAATGTAGATCAGTTGAAAAACAAGCACTTGTAGGAAGAATACCTTTTAATTCTTTTCCTTCTGATTCTCCAAATAATTGTTTCCACCATTCCGCAATCATTGTGAGTTGCAAGTGATAAGTCACAAAATATTCTGCACTATATCCTTGATTATCTAGAATTCTTCTAGCTATTGCATATTGATATGCAGGATTTGAGTTAATATCATCAGTATTAAAATCATCATAAGCAGCTAAACTACCCTTCATTAACTCTACGATATCTATATTAGCTAGTGCTAAAGGAAGTAGTCCCACTGCAGTAAATACAGAATATCTTCCTCCAATATCGTCAGGAATCACAAAAGTCTCATATCCCATTTTATCTGCAAGCTTCTTTAAAGTACCTTTAGCTTTATCAGTAGTTGCATAGATTCTGTTTTTAGCATCTTCACCATATTTTTCTTCCATGAATTGTTTAAAGATTCTAAATGATACAGATGTTTCTGTTGTCGTACCTGACTTTGATATAACATTTAATACAACTTCTTTATCTTTTATATGTTCTAAAACTTGACTAATATATGTATGTGAAAAAGTATTACCTACAAATATCACTTCTATACCATCATCAGGATATAATCCTTTAATCATTTCTAGAGCAGCTCTAGCACCTAAATAAGAGCCTCCAATACCACATACTAAGACGGTATCATATTTACCCTTCATTCTTTCTTTAAGCTTTAGAATGCGACTAAATTCATCCCTATCAAAATTAATTGGCCAATCAACCCATCCTACATAATCATTTCCTTTACCGGTCTTATTATGTAACCATGAATGTGCTTCACTCACTTTATCTTTCCATAAAGATAAATCTTCATTCAATTTAGCATTACTTAAATCTAAACTAATCATCATACTCTCCTTTTACCCACTTAGGCATTTTATCTCTAATAGTTCCAAATCCTTTAATACTTTCAGGCATACCCAAAAACTTTACTCTTTTAGCATATCTTCTAGTGTTTTGTGATAAAGCTTTAAAAGAAAGTCTTAATTGTTTATGTTCGGTATCAATATCAATAACCTTAACCATTACATATTCATC
>CADBMV010000113.1 GCA_902795865.1 uncultured Erysipelotrichaceae bacterium
GACTATAAACAATATGATTTAATTACATCAATATATGGCCAAAGTGGTTTTAATATATTAGAGAATGCAAATCAACAAATAAACATAGATAAAAATAGTTATTTTAATATTATAGGTATATCTTCATTGATTGATGGTAGTCCTGATATTCCATCAGCTTTTTCAGGAGTTAATTTAGATAATTATTCAATAGTCTTATCACATTGTCCTGATATATTTGATGAACTGACATCATATAATTTTGATTATCTTCTTTCAGGACATTCTCGTGGTGGACAAATTAATCTGCCAATAATCAATTTATTCAATAGGCCATCTGGCGCTGAAAAATACTTAAGTGGAAAAATCACCAAAAATGGTAAAACTTTAGATATCAGCAATGGAATTGGTAGACTTTCAACAAATGCAAGATTAAATGCTGATGCTGAAGTAGTTTTCTATACTTTAAAACAAATTAAATCTTCTTCAACAAGTGAATAGATAAAACATTCTAAAAGTTTCTATTTCAAAATTAAATAATGGTAAATCCCTTCTTAAAAATATTTTTCTAATAGGATCAAAAACATAAATATTATCATAATTAGTTTTTATTAATTTTTTTATAATTTTAAAATTATCTTCAAAACTTAATCTTTTATCTAATTTAACTTCTAAAATCTCACTACTTTTAACTAATACAAATCTAATTGGTACTTTAAACATAATTCATTACCTTTATTAACCTTTCTTTTCCATCTATGTATAATATTCCTTGACTTCTTAAAATATCGTTTCTTTGTCTACTAATAAATAATCTTTGAGAATAAAGACCTGGGCCTATCCATAACACTTTATCAATATCTTTTCTTTCTATTGAATGACTATATTCTTTTATTTCTAAATCATTATAATGTCTTCTATAACTATCTAATAATTCTTCACTATAAGAACTAATTAATATATCATTATTCACAAATACTTTTTCTCTACTATTAAGATCATAACCAATCAAAAACATATTATTATTTATTTCTGGTTCTATATTCTCAGGTATTACATTTATTATTCTTTCAATAATTCTTTCTTCTATTAGTAAATCTTCTATAATAATCGGTATAAAGCTAATTGGTTTTTCATCATAATAGAAACATGATCCTTTATACTCACTTTTCATCATAAAGAAACTACTTATATTATTTTGATCAGAATTCTCAACCATTACTTTATTTTTAAATGCATTCAATATCTTAAAACTAATTGAAGATGAATTTGTGAAACATATGATATTAAAATTCTGCCTTTCACTTCTTTTAATCAAAGAATATAATCTACTAAGATATTCATCGTTATATGTCAAAAACGTATTTAAATCTTCTATTAATAAACATAAATCAAGATTATTTTTATCAATTTTATCAAATAAGTAAAAGATATCTACATCATTATCAAACAATAAACTATCGCTTATATATTTGCCTATATATTGTTTATTAGCTATCACCACACTTTGTCTATTAAAATCATTTAATGTATTTAAAATACTATTAATTTCATCTTTTCTTTCGGAATAAATAAGTATATTTTCATTTAGTGAATACTTTAATATACCACTCTTATTATCTATATAATCATCAATCTCACCAAAGATAAAACTATTATTGCTACTAAAACTTTTGCGCATTTTACTTTCAGCAGGAAGAAATTTAAGATTGTGTCCTAAAATATTTAATTCATCACAAATATTCATTATCTTATTACAGAAGTGTGATGCCTCGCTTTTTATTCTTCCATTATTAATCTTAATATCAGAGATACTATTTAATGTATTGTCTAATAACGAGATTTCATATGCATCATTTGAATTGATATCTTTCTTTGAATAAAAAGCTTTGCCTTTAGAAACACTTTCATCTATTCTCATTATGAATGAGCCAGGATCTTTGATGTATGCTGCATCTTTAATCTTTAAGATGTCTATTGAATCTTTTTGTTCGAAGACTTTTAGCGCAAGTTTAAAACGAGAATTAGACCATATCTCATCGTCAATGTTTCCACTTGGTTTTTGTGTAGCTAATATTAAATGAACGCCCAAACTTCTACCTATTCTTGAAAGTGATATTAATTCTTTAATCAATTCAGGATTTTGTTTTTTTAATTCCGCAAATTCATCTACAACTATTAATAAATGAGCCATTCTTTTATTATCGTACTGATTGTAGTCATCAATATTCATAATTGATAAACTGGTATCTTTTGATAGATTTTTAAATTTAGTTTGCCTTTGTATACATTCGTGTTTCAAGGCAATAATTAATCTTTCGATGGCATTGTTTTCTAAATTACTGATACACGCACTAATGTGTGGGATTGTTTTGTTGTTGTAAGATAGTGATTCTTTAATTCCTCCACCTTTATAGTCAATCAAAACAATGTTTAAATACTCAGGTGAATATCTAATACACAAACTTAATAGTAATGAAACAATCAATTCTGATTTACCAGAACCAGTAGATCCTCCTATTAAGCCATGAGGTCCTTGTTTAGATTCATGAAGATCTAAACTAATTAATTCATTATTATGATATGCAAATATTGATTTTAAACCGATATTGGAAGATAAATAACTCTTTTTAATATCAAAATTATGATAGATACTATTAAAACCATATTCAGTTTGTCTTTCTATAAGTGAATTATATTTTCCTAATTCATTAAAGTAATAGCTATAATCTACATCTTCTTGATAATATATGAATTCTTTATAGCTTTTGTTATATAAATATCCATTGTTGTGATTATATTCAATTATTGCTTTGAAGTCTTTATAAAGGTTTCTTCTATTATCAGAAAAATATAATACAATTATTTGATTATTATTAAACACAAAATCACAATAGTCATACATAAATATAATCAAAGGTTTATCTAATAGTTTTTGATTTATTTCTTGAAGCTCATTATATGAATTAAAACTCATACGCGCTCCATTAATAAACAAATGTGGCAAATTATATATTTCATTAATTATAGAAAGATTCTTTGCGTATATTCCAATATTAATATCATGAAAATGATGCTTATATGATAGTTCAAGTAAGAATTTATAAAAATAATATTTCTTCAAAGAACTTTTTGTGATAATTGTTACATTATTAAATACTTTTAAATCTAAGAACAATGGTATATCATCTATCCTACTTAAACTGTTTTTTATTTTTTCTAATTTCTTATTTATTCTTTCACAATTTGTCATAGAATAAATAAATTGCTTTTCTATATGAGTTTTACCTATACTTATCTTCAGATAATCATCAGTATTAACTCCTGCATAAAACATCTTTTCATTAGCTTGTACAAGATTGAAATAATGACTATTAATATCACTTAAATATTTAGATATCTCATTACTAGCTTTATCATGGTATTTATCTAAATAAGTAAGATAATCTTCTACGTTTTTGTTTATTAATCTTTTATTCTTTAATGAGTCAATACAATAAAACAACAAAGGTAGAATAAACGTTGTGATAAGCATTGATATAGGCATAATCATGTAAGATGCTTTATGTAATAAATCTCTTCCTTCAATAGATGCATTATAGAAATTAATAAACGATAATGATGAAATAGATAAAACCATTGTTAAATTGGGGATTAATGTTTTATATAAATCATTATTAATATTTTGTCTTACTTGTGTATATTCTTTTAATTCTTCATATTCTAATTCTTTTACTTCTTTAGCTAAATAATAATTATCATTTTTATTGATAAGTTTGTATTTAATAATGTGTTCATTAACTCTATAAGGTTTTATTCTGCTTTTACAAAGAAAATGATTTATATATAGAAATTTATCAAAATAAACAATTTTAAATCCTAAAAAATCAATAATATCTGCTTGTTTTAATGGTTGATTATTATATTGATTATTATTTACAATAATCTTAAAGTTACTTTTAATAATGCTATCTTCAATTATTAAATACTTATCTTTAATATAAGGATCAAATATTCTAATATCTGCATTATCTTCATTAGATATTTTTATATTCTTATTTTCATAAAGGGCATAATTTTCTATGCCCTTAATACTTTTATAGACATATACATTTATTTGGTAATATAAACCTTCAATATTTACGACATAGTGACTATAGGCTAATTTTTTAATTTTACTATTATCTTCAAAATAAAAATTGTTTTTTAAAGAAATAAAGAATTGATTATTCTTTTGATATATATTTATAGATTTATATTCGATATCATTATCTAATGAATACTTATATAAACGATAATTATCTTCTATTATTACAAACATTATCCTGTACTTACCAAAATATTTACATATGATTTATATTTATCATCTTTAGTTTTAACTTCAACTTGACTAGAGCCTGCTTTAATAGCTTTAATTAATCCATCAGACACACTAATGCAATCGTTGCTAGAGGTATAAATAATATCTTGATTATTATAGTTTTCTGGTAAAGCTTTTATTATTATTTGGTATGTTTGATTTATATTTAATACTTCTGCATAAGAGTCTAAAACAATTTTGTCTGATTTAATTGTCTTCATTTGTTTTATACTTGGCCTTGAATTTCTACTACATTTTTTAACAAAATGACCATTTTCAATATGATGAAGATTTCCAAATACTTGATTGTCTTCATCTAAGATATTAAAAGATAAAAAAAAGCCATATTTACTCATCTTGGTCTTTGACGTGTTAATAAGTAAATCCATATACCAATAAAAAGAAACATCACCGCATA
>CADBMV010000114.1 GCA_902795865.1 uncultured Erysipelotrichaceae bacterium
ATCTAATACCATAGATTGTGTGAAAACACTTCACACACCAGATGGTGTAGCGATCACACAAACAACGAAAGTGGTATGGAGTTAAAAATTCTCTAATTAGAGAATTTTTTAATGATAGTACCAGTTTTTCCATTTAAAGCATCTTTAGCTTTTTCAAGTGAGCTTATTAAAGCAATACCATTTTCACTCTTTTCAACAAACTCAATACATGATTGAATCTTAGGAAGCATACTTCCTTTGGCAAATTGATTCTCTTCAATATATTTATATGCTTCTTCTAAAGATAATTCATCTAAATCTTTTTGGTTTTCCTTATTAAAATTAATTGCAACCTTATCAACTGCAGTTAATATCAATAACATATCAGCTTTTAAATCTAAGGCTAATTTAGCACTTGCCCTATCTTTATCAATTACTGCAGCTACTCCTTCATACCAATTATCTTTTTTAATAACTGGTATTCCTCCACCACCAACTGTAATAACTACAACTTTTTGATCAATCAGTTTTTTTATAATCTCAATTTCGATAATGTTTTTAGGAAGTGGTGAAGCAACTACTCTTCTATACCCCCTGCCAGAATCTTCTATAAATGTATAACCTGTCTCATCTGCAATTTTTTCAGCATCTTGTTTACTATAAAAAGATCCAATAGGTTTACTTAAATTTTGAAAAGCTTCATCATTTTTATCTACTTCAACTTGAGTTATAACAGTTACAACTTGTTTATCAATATTTCTTTTATTAAGTTCTTTTCCAATTGCTTGTTGAAGATGATAACCAATATAACCCTGAGTCATTGCTCCACATTCCGCAAAAGGCATCATTGGTGTGTCTTTTGAATTGTTATAAGAATTTTCAAAAGCTAGATTGACCATGCCAACTTGTGGACCATTGCCATGCCCTATAACAACATCATATCCTTCTTCAATCAGATCAACTATGGTACTAGCGGTACTAGTAACTAATTCTAATTGTTTTTCAGGTGTGTTACCTAAAGCATTTCCACCAAGTGCGATTACTAATTTCTTATTCATAATTATTTAAGTGTTGCATACATTACAGCCTTAATTGTATGCATTCTATTTTCAGCTTCATCAAACGCTCTGCTTTGCTTTCCATAAATTACTTCATCAGAAACTTCCATTTCTTTTAAACCAAATTTTTCATATATCTCTAGTCCTACAGTTGTCTCAAGATTATGAAAAGATGGTAAACAATGAAGGAAAATTGCTTCTTTCTTAGCTTGTTTCATAAGTTTTTGATTAACTTGATATGGTTTTAATAGTTTAATACGTTGAGCCCATAATTCATCAGGCTCACCCATTGATAACCAAATATCTGTATATAAAACATCCGCATTTTTAACAGCTTTACTAGGATCACTAATTAATTCTATTTTTCCACCAGTTTCTTTTGCGATTTCTTTACATTTATCAACTAATTCCTTTTTAGGCATAAGTTGCTTTGGTGCACATGCAACAAAGTGCATTCCAAGTTTTGAAGAAACAACCATTAAAGAATTTGCGACATTGTTTCTAGCATCGCCTAAGAATACTAACTTACGTCCACGAACATCATTGAATTCTTCTTGAATTGTTAAGACATCCGCAAGCATTTGTGTTGGATGAAAATCATCAGTTAAACCATTCCAAACAGGTACACCTGAATATTTAGCTAAGTCTTCAACAACTTTTTGTTCATAACCACGATATTCAATACCATCATACATTCTACCCAGAACCATTGCAGTATCTTGCAAAGATTCTTTTTTACCCATTTGACTAGAACCTGGATCTAGATAAGTCACACCCATTCCTAAATCATATCCTGCTACTTCAAATGCACATCTAGTTCTAGTAGATGTTTTTTCAAATAAAAGCACAATGTTTTTACCTCTTAAATAATCATGAGGAACTCCTGCTCTTTTTAAAGATTTAAAATCAGCAGCCAATTTTAATAAATAATTAATCTCTTGTGGTGAATAATCCAATAGTGTTAAAAAACTTCTTCCTTTAATATTTAATCCCATATATCCTCCTTTTGTACTGTTTTAAGTCCGGGAATATCGTATTTGCCATAAATAAAGGCAAAATATAAATAACCTAAACTTGGTAAGAAAACCCAAATAAGCATAAACCAAGTAGGTATATTTTTAAGTTTGTTATAAATATAGTGTAATTCAATATGATAGTACATTACAAATATAAAACTAATCAAAGAAATAACAGATAATACAATGGTTATTGTTTTTGTTGATGTAGGAAAATTCTCGCGGAATAATTCAAAAAACACATCACTTTGAAACAATACCATAAAACTCAAAGCAAAACTAATAAAGAAAAAGATACTTATCACAATAAATATTATTAAAAGTGATATAAAAGCAATCGTAAATATTACTTGAGCCCAAGCAAGTTTTTTACCTAGTTTTTCTTCATGAAATGTTTTTGCGAATGTATAAGTTGAATAAAAAGGAATTAAAGCTTTCCAACCTTTTTCATTGTTGTTTTCAAAAATAGTCCATAGACCTATTATTGATGATAAATACAGTATTGTATTTAAAACATATAGATAATCTATATTGAACTTATCCATCTTTCTCTTCTCTAACTAATGGCATAGACATACATCTAGGGCCACCTCTGCCTCTAGATAATTCGGCACTAGGTATTCTAATGACATTAAGACCATTTTTTTCTAATAGATTGTTTGTGATCTCATTTCTTTCATAACAAATTATTGTGCCTGGTTTAATACATAAAGTATTAGAACCATCATTCCATTGTTCTCTAGCTGCAGCAATCATATCATCGCCACCACAGTATATTAAATTAACTGCATCAACATTAGTATATTTAGCTAATATTTTATCTAAATCCATATCTAATAATTTAATATCTAAATCATCAATATTCGCATCTTTTCTAGAAGCTTTTTTAATTTCATAAACTTCTAGTCTTTTCATAATTGCGGGATGAATTGTATATTTATCATAATCAACTCTAGTAAATACAGTATCTAAATGCATAAAAGCACGAGTAGATGGTATTTTAATAGCTAAAACTGTATCAATTAAACAATCTTCATCATTAAATAAATTTCTAGATATAAGTTCTATGGCATCAGGTGAAGTTCTTTGAGATATGCCAATAGCTAAAACATTTTTACTTAGATTAATGATATCTCCACCTTCAATATTGGCATGATTATTTCTGTTGTAATAATGTTTTACATCTTTATAATTTGGATGATACTTAAAAATATATTCGCCATATATCGTTTCTCTTCTTCTTGTTAGATACAACATGCGATTTAAAACTACACCACTACCAACGCAAGCAAAAGGATCTCTTTGGAAATATAAATTAGGCATTGGTTTAACTATTAAATCATCTAAAGGAGCTATTCTATCTTGTAAAGAATATTTCTTAATATCATCGCCCATTTCTTTTAAAGTAATACCTTCAATAGTCTTTAATATCAAATCTTTACCTTGATAATTATTAGTTAAATACTCATACAACTTATCACGCCAACGTTTAGTCTTAATATCACCTTCTTCTAACCATTGGTATATAAACTTCTTAGTAAGACCACTATTATTATTTAATGTTTCATACATTAAATCTTCTAAATATACTACTTCTACACCATTTTCTCTTAATACTTTCGCAAAATAATCATGCTCATCCTGAGCGACTTTTAAATAAGGTATATCATCAAAAAGAAGTTCTTCTAAACTATCAGGAGTAAGATTTAAAAGTTCCCTTCCTGGTCGATGTAGAAGAACCTTTTTTAAAGGATTAATTTCATTTATAACACTAATATTTTTCATCTATATATACTTATTTTACTAAAATAAACCAGCTTTTTAAATCCATTAGTTATCTAATATTTTATATAAAGTATTATACAAATTAGTAATTTCATCTATTTCAAGATGCATAGATTCAGAAATGGCTTTAGGTATTTCAATAGCTTGGTCTTTTAATTGTATACCTAGTTTAGTTAAACTAATAATAATCTGTCTTTCATCATTGCTAGATTTATAAATATTAATGTATCCTTTTTCTTCTAATTTTTTTAATAAAGGTGTTAAAGTATTAGACTTCAAATATAGTTTTTCACCTAATTGTTTTTGATTTATATTGTCTTGTCCCCACAAGACCATCATTGTTATATATTGGGTATAAGTTAAATTTAATTTATCTAAAAAAGGCTTATAACTTCTTATAATCTTATTTGAAACTGCATATAATGGAAAACATAATTGGTTTTCTAATTTAATTGAATCATATTTATTTGACATAATATTTAATCGCACACGATATACTAGAATAAAAAAATGGCGTCCACGAAGAGACTCGAACTCCTGACCGTCCGCTTAGAAGGCGGATGCTCTATCCAACTGAGCTACGTGGAC
>CADBMV010000115.1 GCA_902795865.1 uncultured Erysipelotrichaceae bacterium
ACCTGCAGTACATAATTCTTGGATAAGTGATGGAGTATGGAATTATGATGGTGATTTCCTTGGTGGGGCATGGCATTTAGGTGTTGACTATGCCGCAAATAGAGGAGAAGAGATACATGCTCCTGCAGGTGGTGTAGTTATTCGTGCTGATGATTCTTGTTATGACCCAGGAGATTTAGGAAGTTATTGTGGTGCTTGGATTGCTGGTGGAGGAAATCAAGTATATTTGATGGCTGAAGTAGAAGGAAGAGTATATGGTTTTATTTTCTTCCATATGAATCAAGTATATGTTTCTTATGGTGATTATGTATTCCAAGATGAAGTTATTGGTACAGTTGGATCATCTGGTAAATCTACTGGACCACATTGTCATATAGAAATGTATTATTTAGGAAAAGGTAATCTAGAAGATTATCTAGCTATGGGTTGGAATGTAACCTTCTCATGTGGTAGAGGTTCTACTGCTTATTACTACCATCGTTGTGAAGCAGGTAATTCTGCTCCATGTATCTTAAACCCTGCATTATATTTACCTTAATTATGGAAGACGATAAGATTTATTTTGATTTGCAAAGAGTTCCTTTAGCATCTGAAAGAAACGAAAAAAGACAAAGAAGAAGAAAGACATTTCTAATCTTTTTATTGTGTTTAATTTTATTTGTTTTAGGTGGACTATTAGGTTATTTTATTTATGGTAGACTTCATAGAACTTATGAAGTTGATACCATAGATGTATTAGGTGAAATAGAATATGACATGGATAATTATTGGTTATATTCTAGTGATTATGATAATTTAATTGAAGTATTAGAAGATAAAGCTTATTATGGCATGACATCTTTTGATTATGATCCATATACTCAATACATGTCTGAACAAGAAATGTTAGAATTTTCTACTAGTATCAATATGGATTATGTAGGAATTGGTGTTGAGTATTCTAATGCGGATGGCAGCGCAATAGTAAAAAGAGTATTTAAGAATTCTCCTGCAGAAAAAGCAGGAATACTACCTGGAGATATTATTGTGGCTGTAGATGGAGTTAGTATACAAGGTTTTGATCATGATCAAATTAGAGAAAAAGTTTTAGGAGAAAAAGGCACAAAAGTAACCATTTCTCTAGAAAGAACAGGAACTAGTATTGATGTGGATTGTATTAGAGATTCTATTTATAATACTGCACACACATATGAAGATGATGGCCATTTAATATTAGAATTATCTAGTTTTGGTAATACTACAGCTGATGAAATAAGTACTTATTTAGATGAATATACTGATAGGGATGAGTTAATTATTGATTTAAGAGATGATACAGGTGGATATCAAAATTCTGTAAAAGAAGTATGTGGTTTATTTGTAGGGAATGATAAAGTTTATCTAAAACAGAAAGATTCTAAGGGAAAAGAAACAGTTGATTATACTAGAGCTAATAAAGTTTATGATAACTTTAAAAAGATTGTAATTATTATTAATGAGAATACTGCTTCAGCTGCAGAAGTATTTGCTTTATGTTTAAAAGAGATTCATCCTAACACAACAATAGTAGGTACTACTAGTTTTGGTAAAGGTGTAATTCAGACAAATAGAGCTTTAAGTAATGGTGGTATTTTAAAACTTACAGCTTACTATTGGTATTCACCTAGTGGTAAATCAATTCATGAAGTTGGTATTAAACCTGATGTAGAAGTTATGATGCCTCAGATTGCTTATGAACACTATTATGAATTATATGATGATGAATCATATGGATTAGATACAGTATCTGAAGCATGTAGAATATCACAATTATCATTAGAACTATTAGGCTATGATATATCTAGAACTGATGGTTATTTTGATTCTAATTTTGAAAATGCTTTAATGCAGTTTAAAAAAGATAATAATATAGATGGATCAGCTATATTAGATTCAGATACATATAGTTCTATTATTTCTAGTGCAGTAAGAGAATTAGCTACTAATTTAAGTAAAGATACACAATTAAATAAAGCTAAAGAAGTTTTAGATAATAATTAAATTTAAAAAACTTTTATTCGATTAAATATAACTGATACTTTTTTTATCACTGCAGTGATACATTTATATCGAAAAATATCACAATATATCACCACAATGATACTAAATATGGATTAAATATTGAAATATTTGTTTCTAAATATTAGAATAATAGGGTAATCTTTAAGAGTAGTAATTATTTTAGTTAAATAGAGAGAGCTAGTGTTTGGTGGAAACTAGTTAATAAGAATAATGAACTTGCTTAAGATAATGATTAATCGTAAGTCTGCGTTAAAGATAATAAAGTTAAAAAAAAGGTGGTACCGTGCATTTGCACCCTTGGGATCACCTTTTGTTTATTTTAGGAGGGATTGTTTATGAGCGTATTTGATTTTAAGACTATCGAAGCTAAGTGGCAAAAGTTTTGGGAAGAAAATGAAACATTTAAAACAGATGTGCATGATTTTTCTAAGCCTAAATTTTATGCTTTAGATATGTTTCCATATCCATCTGGTGTAGGTCTTCATGCAGGACATCCTGAAGGATATACTGCTACTGATGTAGTAAGCAGATATAAAAGAATGAAGGGTTTTAATGTCTTACATCCTATGGGTTTTGATTCTTTTGGCTTACCTGCTGAACAATACGCTATTCAAACAGGTAATCATCCAGCAGGTTTTACTAAGAGTAATATTGAATATTTTAAGAAACAACTTAAGTCATTAGGTTTTTCATATGATTGGTCTAAAGAAGTATCTACTAGTGATCCTGAATATTATAAGTGGACTCAATGGATTTTTAAACAACTATTTTTAGATGGTTATGCGAAATGTGTTGAAATGCCTGTGAATTGGTGTGAAGAATTAGGTTGTGTTCTAGCAAACGATGAAGTAATTGATGGTAAATCAGAAAGAGGAGGATATCCTGTTGTTAGAAGAAATATGAAACAATGGATTATTGATATTCCTGCTTATGCTGAAAAACTATTAGATAATTTGAATACAATTGATTGGCCTGAATCTACTAAAGAAATTCAAAGAAACTGGATTGGTAAATCTGTTGGTGCACAAGTTAAATTTAAGGTAGATAATCATGATGAAAGTTTTATTGTCTTTACTACAAGATGTGATACTTTATTTGGCGCTACATATTGTGTATTATCTCCTGAACATCCTTTAATAGATAAGATCACAAGTGCAGATAAAAAAGCTGAAGTAGAAGCATATAAGAAAGCTTGTGAATCTAAATCAGAAATGGAAAGAACTGAATTAAATAAAGATAAGACTGGTGTATTTACTGGTGCTTACGCTATAAATCCAGTCAATGATAAAAAGATTCCAATCTGGATTTCTGATTATGTATTAATGTCTTATGGAACAGGAGCTATTATGGCTGTTCCTGCGCATGATGAAAGAGACTATGAATTCGCAAAGAAATTTGGTTTAGAAATAATTCCTGTTTTAGAAGGTGGCGATGTATCGTCGCAGGCTTATGTAGGTGATGGAGTTCATATTAATTCTGGATTTATGAATGGTTTGAATAAACAAGATGCTATTGATGTCACATTAAAATGGCTAGAAGAAAATAAATTAGGTGAAATGAAAATCAATTATAAATTAAGAGAATGGATTTTCGCTAGACAAAGATATTGGGGAGAACCAATACCAGTAATTCATTATGAAGATGGAACTATTGGCGTACTTGATGATAAAGACTTACCATTAATACTTCCTGAACTTGATGATTACGGACCAAGTAAAACAGGTGCTCCTTTAGATAAGGCAACAGATTGGGTTAATGTTGAATACGAAGGCAAAAAAGGTAGAAGAGAAACATCTACTATGCCAGGTTCTGCTGGATCATCTTGGTATTTCTTAAGATATATTGATCCTCATAATGATGAAAAATTTGCAGACTACGATTTATTAAAACATTGGATGCCTGTAGATCTATATATTGGTGGACCTGAACACGCAGTAGGACACTTACTATATTCTAGAATGTGGAATAATTATCTATTTGATAAGGGTTTAGTTCCTGTTGCAGAGCCATTTCAAAAGCTTGTCCATCAGGGATATATTTTAGGTTCTAATGGTATTAAGATGGGTAAAAGATATC
>CADBMV010000116.1 GCA_902795865.1 uncultured Erysipelotrichaceae bacterium
AGTTGCTGCTGAAGGTTTATCAAAAGTTGTAATTGATGGTAATTCAGCTGTAATAGTTGAAATCAATTCTGAAACAGACTTCGTTTCTAAGAATGAACAATTCTTAAAACTATTAGATGATGCTGCTAATACAATCTTAAAAGGTAATCCTGCTGATAATGATGCTGCTTTAGCTTTAAGTACTGCAGCTGGTACATTAAATGATGAATTTGTTAATGCTACTGCAACAATTGGTGAAAAGATTGTTTTAAGAAGATTTGAAGTATTAAATAAGAATGATGATCAAATCTTTGGTGAGTATACTCATATGGGTGGTTCTAAAACTGCTTTAGTATTACTAAATGGTGGTGATGATGAACTAGCTCACTATATTGCTATGCAAATCGCATCTATGTCTCCTTCATATGTTTCAGCTGATGAAATGCCTGCTGATATCGTTGAAAGAGAAAGAAAAGTACAAACTGAAATCGTTAAAAATGATGAAAAGTTTGCAGGTAAGCCTGAACAAGTCATAAATGGTGCTATTGAAGGCAAAGTTTCTAAAGCATTAAAAGAAATGTGTTTAGTTGATCAAGAATACTTCCTTGATTCTTCTAAGAAAGTATCTCAAGTATTAAAAGAACACAATGCTGAAGTAGTTAAATTTGTAAGATACGCTGTAGGTGAAGGTATCGAAAAACGTGAAGAAAACTTTGCTGAAGAAGTTGCAAAACAAATGAATGCTTAATTAAATGTCTCTTAGGAGGCATTTTTTTATATTTATAAGTTTGTTAAAATAGTAAAAGAGGTATTTATTATGTATAAGACAGTTTTATTAAAACTTTCAGGAGAAGCAATCGCAGCTAGCGATTATCCTTTTGATAATGACATTATTGAAAGTATTGCCTATCAGATAAAAGAAATATCTGAAATGGGTATAAGAGTAGGTGTAGTTATTGGTGGAGGAAATATCTGCAGAGGTAGACTTTTTGAACAGATGGGTTTTGAAAGAGTTCAATCTGATTATGCAGGAATGTTAGGAACAATTATTAATGCTTTAATATTATCTGCAAAATTAAATCAAATTGGTGTTAAAGCTAAAGCTATGTCTGCAATTAAAGCTGAAAGTGTTGATTTATTTGATAAAGATGAAGCTAATAAGCTATTAGATGAAGGTTATGTATTGATATTAGGTGGTGGTGTAGGTAAACCATATCATTCTACAGATACAGGTTCTGCCCAAAGAGCTGTGGATATAAACGCTGATGTTATACTGATGGCTAAATCTGGTGTTGATGGTGTTTATGATTCAGATCCTGATGAAAATCCAAATGCTAAGCGTTTTGATGAGTTAACATTTAATGATATACTTGATTTAGGTTTGAAGGTTATTGATTCGCAAGCAGCTGAGTTATGCAGTAAAGCAAAAATAGAGGCTTTTGTCTTCTCTATGAGTGAAGATAATAATATTGTTAAGGCTGTTAAAAATGAAACAATAGGAACACATATTAAGTTTTAAATAGGAGGTACATATGGATAATTTATTTTTAGAAATTGCTCAAGAAAAAATGGATAAGGCTTTAGAAGCATTCAATTCTAATTTAACTAAAGTTAGAACTGGTAGAGCTAATCCTAATATGTTAGATGGAATTATGGTTGATTATTATGGTTCACCTACACCTATTAATCAATTAGCATCTGTTTCTATTCAAGAAGGTAAAACAATCGCAATTAAACCTTTTGATAGAAATGTTGTAAAAGATGTAGAAAGAGCTATCAATACATCTGATTTAGGACTTCCTGTACAAAATGGTGGTGATATTTTAAGAGTTACTGTGCCAGCTTTAACAGAAGAAACAAGAAAAGGTTTCTGTAAAGATGTTGATAAGATGGCAGAAGATGCAAAAGTTCAAATTAGAAATATTAGAAGAGATGCTAATGATGATGTTAAGAAAGATAAAACTATTCCTGAAGATATTTCTAAATCATTCTTAGAAGATATTCAAAAAGCTACTGATAAAGCTATTGAAAAAATCGAAGAATACGCAAAAGAAAAACAAAAAGAAATAATGACCATCTAATGAACAATCTAAATCACTTAGCAATCATTATGGATGGCAATGGTCGCTGGGCTAAACAAAATAAGCTTCCACGTAGTGCTGGACATTATAAAGGTGTTCAAGTACTTCGTAACATATCTATTTATTCTAATGAGTTACGCATTAAGTGCCTAACTGTTTATGCATTCTCTACCGAGAATTGGAAAAGAT
>CADBMV010000117.1 GCA_902795865.1 uncultured Erysipelotrichaceae bacterium
GGGATTGGCGGAACTGGTAGACGCGCTAGACTTAGAATCTAGTGGGCGACCGTGGGGGTTCGAGTCCCTTATCCCGGACCATATTGTTAAATACTCTCGTAAGAGAGTTTTTTATATAATATAGCTATGGAGGATAAAAATAATGGCCAAAGATGAAAGATTTGAAAAAGTATATGGACAGGGAACTTTAAATGGCATGGAAATATGGGTTGATAAGGAAACAGGAGTCAATTATTTATTTCATTTTGCTGGCTATTCAGGAGGATTAACACCTTTATTAGATAATGATGGCCAACCAGTAATTACAAAACTGGCTAATTACGATTTAGAAGACTAAAACAGAAACTATTATTAGCTTCTGTTTTTTTAATCGTTATATTTATCGCTTAATATTTCGACTCTTGTATATTTATCATGATTAAATGATTTAGCGATATTAACTGCTGAACACATACAATTAGAGATAAGACTTTCACATCTTGATAATAAATAAATTGCATAATAATAGTTTACAGTTGTATCTTCAACAGAATCTAAATATTCTTTTCCTTGATAGAGATTTTTTTCTAAATCAGAAATATATTTAATATTTTTGAATTCTGAAAGATTATGCCTTTCTTGTGAAACAGTAATTACTTGATTTGGAAAATTATCAATCATGATTTGTAAGAAGTCAGAATCTTCAGTAGCTACAAATACTTTTTCGTAATTGTATTGTTTAATTCTTTGTTCAATTACTTCTATACATTCTTCTATTGGTACAGGACGATAATTACCTACATAATTTGCGATTATATAATCTGTGCCTCTCAATAAAACTCCCAAAACTTTTTTATCAGCGATGATATGGTCAGCATATTCTTCTATGTTAGAAAGAAACTCAGGTTGTAAGATACTTTGATCTATTTTAGGAGTATATCTTTGTATAAAGTGAGTTAACACAAAACTATTAAAACACTTTACATATGCAGTATTTGTTTTATCAGCATCATCTGGAACATTTGTAAAAACAAAGTATTTTGAAAGCAATTCATTTGAAAATCTTGTACAATTGGGTTCTATAAATGTTTTAATTCCTAATTTATTCATTGCTTGTTCAACAATGTTGTATGTAGATAAAATACTGCCGATACCTTCTGTTTTTCTTATAGAAAGTGACAAGTATTTAATATCTTTTTTTGGTAAATCAGTTAACCATTGAAGAATAAAGAGATTATGAAATAGTCCAATAGTGCAATAATGATTTTTATTAGTATATATACCATAAAAATCACTTTGAACATAAATATGATTATTTGTCCTAGGACTATCATTTATACTAACTTTTTCTTTAAGATAATTAATAAGGTTAATTTTGTTGTCTTTAAAAGTAATAGACATATTTGTGTGTTTTAAAACTAATTGAGAAATTACAATTGTATATTCATTCACTTCTTCAAAGAATATTTCATCAAAACCTTCAAATAAATCTAAATTGATTTTATCTGTATCGTTTTCATTATAAAAGTAATAAGGAGGGAAGAATACCTCGCTCAAATAAAAATCACTATTTGGAAAAGATGAATTATTTTTTGTATAAATATCGTTATCTTCATAAACTAAATCAAAACTATCTTCAACATGAAAACGTTTTTCACCTTTTAAAACAGCTATTAAAGCTTCATGAAACATATTTGGACTATTGTCTAGAATACGATAATTGTTTTTTAAGTCTATATTTTCAATTCTTAACATATTATGTCTCTACAAATATTATAATAAATTTTTTTGGGTATAAGACAAATATGTAAAGACTCGGTCAAATGTCTAACTAATTAATTCATAATAAGTTATAATTATTGTATGAGTTCGTTTAATATATTTAAAAGGTTTTTATGTATTTTATGTATTCTTGTTTTGTGTTCGTGTGGCAAGAATTCTTCGATTGATATCAAGTATGCGGATAATGCATTAGATATTAATGTGGATAATTGTCTAGTTGGCTCAAGAGGTTCAGGACAAATTACAATTAATGAAGATGAAGCTATTTATATTGATCATGATTTACCAGAGAATGGTTTTGTGGAAGTACTTATAATAGATCAAAAGCAAGATAGACCAGTTATAAATAAAGTTTTTGATTCTCATGGAGAATATATGCATAAATTAAATGAAGGAGAATATGAATTGTACTTTAGAGTTATTGAAAACAGCAAAGGTACAATTAATGTTTATACACAAAAGAATAAGTAAAGGAGAAAAATTATGAAGTTTTATCGTTGTAAACACTGTGGACAAATTGTCGCTATGGTCGAAAAGAAATCTTGCCCAGTAATGTGCTGTGGCGAAGCTATGGAAGAAATAGTTCCTGGAACTAGTGATGGCGCTGTAGAAAAGCATGTACCTGTATATGAAGTAAAAGATAATGTTGTACATGTAAAGGTTGGTGAAGTTGAACACCCAATGCTTGAAGAACACCATATCGCTTGGATTGCTATTGAAACAAAGATGGGCAATCAAAGAAAAGTTCTAGAGCACACAGAAAAACCAGAAGCATATTTTGCATTACTAGAAGGTGATGAAGTGCTTGCAGTATATGAATATTGCAACCTTCATGGTTTATTTAAAGCTTAATGATAATTGTCCTGCAAAAGCAGGACAATTTAATAAAGGGTAATTATGACACTAATATATAAATTATTTAAATTAGATTCTAATAGTAGAGAAGGTGCAATTTCAGCTACATCTATTTTAAATATTGTCGTAAATTTATTTATTGCCTTATTAAAGATTGTATTTGGTGTAATTGCTTCTTCGATTGCTATTATTTCTGAAGGTGTCAACAATGCTACTGATGCTTTATCATCAGTATTAACTTTAATAGGTACTAGATTAGCTAATAAAAAAAGAGATGCAAAGCATCCATTTGGATATGGACGTATAGAATATCTTACAAGTTTAATTATTTCAATATTTATTTTGGTTTCTGGTTTTGAAGTACTGATGGATTCCATTAAAAGAGTAATTAGTCCTGAAGATTTAAATATTTCTTATTATTCTTTAATTGTTGTAGCAATTTCAGCAGTTATTAAATATGTATTAGGTAATTTTACTATTTCAAAAGGTAAAAAAGTTGGTTCTGAGACTTTACAAGATGTAGGTGAAGATTGTCGAAATGATTCATATGTTTCTTTAGTAACTATTGCCACCGCATTAATATTTTTATTTACAAAAATTAATATCGATGCTTATGCAGGCATTTTTACTTCAATAATAATTCTAAAAACAGGATATGAAATTCTTTCTAGAACAACATCCGAATTACTTGGTGAACCTGCTGATCATGAATTAGTTTCTAATCTATATAGAGAAATAAGAAATACTGATGGGGTGATAAATGCTGTTGATATGGTTTTACATAATTATGGTCCAGATACATATTCTGGTTCATGTAATGTAGAAATGGATCATAATAAAACTGTTGGAGAAATATATGATATAATTCATGCACTACAAATTAAGATTGCTAAAGAATATCTTATAACTATGGTATTTGGAATTTATGCAGTGGATAAGGATTCTAATGAATCTAAAAAGCTTCATGAACAAATCGCAAATTATGTTAAGAAACAAGAACACATCAAATCCTACCATGCAATATATTTTGATAAAAAAGCTGATAGTATTTATTGTGATTTAGTCGTTGATTATGAAACTAATGATTTTGATAATATTAATAAAGAATTTGTGAAATATATGAATGAATTATATCCAAATAAGAATATCGTTGTGAATATCGATACTGAATTTGTATAAATTATTGAGTTTTTACTAAAATATAAATAAAATAATAAGTATCTTTTATTTAGGGGGTTGTTATGGTTAAAATATATCTTTCAAAAAAAGGGGAATTAGAACAAATCGAAGAACCTATTAAGGGTTGTTGGATTAATATGGTTCATCCTAGTGAAAAAGAATTGCTTGAAATTGAAGAGAATTACAATATCGAAGCTGATGATTTAAGAGCTGCACTGGATGAAGAAGAAGCAGCACGTATTACTAAGGAAGATGCATACACATTAGTTCTAGTGGATATTCCTGTTATTGAAGAAAAGGATGGTAAAGAACGATTCTCTACTATTCCTTTAGGTATTATTTTAGCTAAAAGCGCAATTATTACAGTTTGTTTAGAAAATACCCCTATATTAAACTTTAATCTAAAGAGTAGAAGATCTTTAATTGATACTACTTTAAAAACAAGAATGTTACTACAAATACTTTTAGAGAATGCGAAATTATATCTAAAATATTTAAGACAAATTAATAAACAATCTGAACAAGTAGAAATAGTATTACATCAATCAGTAGAAAATCCTGCATTATTAGAGATGATGGAATTAGGAAGAAGTTTGCTTTATTTCACTACATCTTTAAAAGGAAATAATGCGGTTTTAGAAAAACTAACTAAATCTGCAGCTATCACAAAATATGAAGAAGATGAAGATTTATTAGAAGACGTTATTATTGAATCTAAACAGGCATCAGAAATGGCTGAGACATATTCAGGAGTAATTAATGGAACTATGGATGCTTATTCATCAATTATTTCTAATAATATGAATGTTATTCAAAAGTTTATTGCTATTGTTGCAATAATCATCACTATTCCGAGTATGGTATTTGATGCTTATGGTATGAATATTGATGGAGTACCTTTTGAAAAATCACCAAACGCTTTTATCATAATTGTTTTATTAGCGCTTGCTGGTTCACTTCTAGTTTATTTCTATTTCAAACATAAAAAGATGTTCTAATGGACTTAAAAAAGTCCATTTTTTTATGCCTGATTAATTCAGGCTTTTTTCATATTGACTTCAGATAAACTTCACTTTCAAAAAATAAGATATAGCCATAAGGAGATGAAATTATGGCTCAAACATTCACAAGATATGAAAAGAAATATCTATTAGATCAAAAACAGTATGAACTCTTATTAGATAAATTAAGTGCTTATATTAAGCCCGATAAATTCTATAAATCTCATATTAGATCAATCTATTATGATACAGATAATTATCAATTGATAAGAAGATCAATTGAAAAACCTGAATATAAAGAAAAGTTAAGAATTAGGTCTTATGAACAAGCAAACGATGATGATGAAGTATTCGTTGAATTTAAAAAGAAATTTGATGGAATAGTTTATAAAAGAAGAACGAAAGCTGTTTGTAAAGAAGTGATAGATGATATTTATCATTGTAGTTTCTCAGATAAGCAGATTGCTAAAGAGATTAATTACGCACTATCTTACTATAAAGATCTTCATCCAGCTATCTATATAGGTTGTACAAGAACATCTTATAGTGCAATCGATGATGATCAATTAAGAATTACATTTGATTCAGATATTAGATATCGAAGAAAAAATTTATCTTTAAGAAGTAACGAAGAAGATAAAGAAGTAACAGATAAAATCGTAATGGAAATAAAAGTAGGTGAAGCAATGCCGTTATGGTTAGTAAAAATATTAGATGAAATACATGCTTACCCTATAGGATTTTCTAAGGTAGGAACAGCGTTTGAAAAGGAAATGAAGGAGGCTCTTACATGGAAAACATATTCGCAAGTATATTCAATGGAACACTCACAGTTGGTACATTCTTATTAGCAATTGTGATCAGTATAATTCTAGGATTAATCCTAGCTATAGTATTCATGTATAAGAATACATATACAAAATCATTTGTCTTATCACTAGTATTAATACCTGCGATTGAAACAGTGGTTATTATGCTAGTAAATGATAATTTAGGTGTAGGTTTATCAGTTGCAGGTTCATTTGCTTTAATTAGATTCCGTTCAGTTAAAGGTAATGCAAAAGAATTAGCTACAGTATTTATAGCTATGACAATTGGTATTGTTTGTGGTACAGGTTATGTAGCTTTAGCAAGTATCTTCACACTATTATTATGTGCAGTTATGCTTGTATTAACTTTATTAGATTTTGGTAAGCAATCTGAAAATGAAAGATACTTAAAGATTACAATTCCTGAATCATTAAATTATGATGAAATTTTTACACCAGTATTTAAAAAATATACTAATTATTATGAATTAGAAACAATCAAAACTTTAACTTTAGGTTCTCTGTTTAGAGTAGATTATAGCGTAAGTTTAAAAAATCCAAACAATGCTAAGCAATTTATTGATGAACTAAGAACTTTAAATGGTAATTTAGAGATTATGTGTGGTAAACCTGCCACAAATAGGGAGGAACTATAATGAAAAAAATCGTATTATTATTGTTTCTTGTATTGTGTTTAAGTGGATGTAATACAGTTGTTTCCACTAACACAAATACTGAAGATGTAAATGCATATAGTTTAAGTTTTAGCGAAACTGATA
>CADBMV010000118.1 GCA_902795865.1 uncultured Erysipelotrichaceae bacterium
ACAGAAGATACTCAATTAGAAAAGCTAAAGCAACTAATCGGAAAAGAAGTTGAAGTAATCGTTGATAGACCCTTAGGAACAAAACATCCTAAATACAAGAAGACAAAATATGAAGTGAATTATGGATATATTAAAGATATTCTTGCGAGTGATGGTGAATATCAAGACGCATATATATTAGGAATTAATAAACCGGTAGAAGTTTTTAAAGGAGAAGTCATTGCAATCATACATAGATTGAACGATGTAGAAGATAAACTGGTGGTATCGATACCATCTGTTGAATTCAGTGATAAAGAAATAAAAGAACTTACCAATTTCATTGAGCAACATTTTGAAATTGAAATAATTCGGTAAATTATTGTATATGTTTTAGTAGGGATATATAGAAATCAGAAAATATTGGATTGTATATTGACATTAACCTACAATTTTATTGATATAATTGAAATTTTAGCATACAATTAAAGACTTCGATTAAGAAGTCTTTTTAGATTTTTAAATAGTAATATTAGAAAGCACTTCCTGCTTTTGTGAACATATCAATAGAATCCTTAAGAATGTTGCGAATAAGTTTAATACATTCTGGATTTAGGTTTGTATATGTATCTCTTACAGTGTGGTAATAATCTTGTGGTGTAAATGCAACTCCACATATTGCGGCTGCTTTTATACCAACCGCAGAGAACGCTTCTGAATCATTGGCTCCAGGATAGAATTCAGCAACAGGCATATCTAATCCATGTTTCATTGAAGCAAAATATAAAAGATTACATACGTCTTCACTGTTTGATTCAGTATAGTTGATACCACGAGAGAAGATTCTTAATTCTTCGATTGAGTGAATAGTATCTGGAGCAATAACGATAGTGTTAAGTTCTAGTAGTTCTTCAACATTTTCATTTGCGAAAGCACGAGCTCCACGCAAACCAGATTCTTCACCATCAGTCAGTAAAGCACATACTTCAGTATCATCAAAGCGAATATCTTTGTCTGCCATTTCTTTTATGATGCTCATTGCAAGGTAGCAACCAGTTAGATTATCATTTGCGCCATCAACAACAGTGCGCCAATCAACAAAGAATAGTAGTGGTAAATATAATAATGTATTTATAACTTCAATTACTACAAAAACATGTAGAGCTTTAACAGAAATAAAGTTAGCTAAAGCTAGATAACAGCAAAGAAAATTAACTACCCAATATAGAAATGCAGAACCAATACAAAGATAAATTAACGGAGTAGGGAAATGTTTTAATACTGGCATTTCATATGCAGCATCAACGTGCCCACAAAGAATTATACGTCTTTTAGGTGCGTTTTTTGCCTTGCGCACCATATAGAGATTTTGTCCTGTTTTCTTTGGATAAAACCTATCTGTAAAAGGTATAAATAGTATATATTCAACTACGATAATAGTGGCTGCTGTTATAGTGAAGACAAGTGATACTATATATGGCCAGAATTTTCCAGAAAAGACTCCAAAAAGGAAAAAGCCACATGCTATAAGACTAAGAAAGGCATCAAGAGGTATTGATCCAATAAACGCATGAGGATGCATCTCAAATTGTTGAGTCCTTATCTCATCAACACAATCTTTCATTTCTTCAGCCATATCTGCTTGAGCTGTTTTTACAGTTTTATCTCCGGCACTACGGCGTTTATGATTTTTACAAATACGTTCTATTCCATCTGTTATAAATTTTATATAATCCATATGGTCACCTACTCTCTTGTGTTTTGGAAGCGTCTATATTGTTCTAATAAAATTTTGCGGAACGAGTAAGTAATGATGCACGTAATGACCGCAATAATTATTACAAATGATATGGCAGGCAAAAAGATAGCCAATAATTCATTTATTTTAGTACCAGCTTCATTAATGATTTCTGGAGTAAGAGAAGATTCTAATGTTGAACTAATTGTGATAGTAGAACCAGGAAACAGTTTTATAACATTTAAATCATAGAAAGATAAAAATGATGTTAAAAGTAGAGGAATAAAAGTTCCCACAATTGTAACAACTGAAATAAATATTGAATATATTACAGAACAATATTGCACACTAAGCAAAATAGGTAATACAAATAAAATACTTCCTCCAACACCTAATGTTGATGTAGTGGTAACCGCTGATACAATAAAGCTTAGTCCTATTGCCCACTTTAAGAAACTTCCTACACCTTCTTTTTTCTTAATAATTATTAACTCTACTATAGAAACAATCAGCAATATTATAGAAAAGATCATATAGATTGTAATTGCTTCAAGTTCCTTAACAGTAAAATAAAGAATTACAGATAATATGAACAAAAATATTTCAAGATGCACAAACATTCTTGCGCTTTTTAGATTAGCTTCGTGTTCAATAATACCAAACAAGCCAACTTTGCCTTTGTTCATGTATGTATTAGAAATCAAAATTAATCCTCCCTTTACTACATTTTGCATTATATTGTTCAGTTTTTATAGTGTCAAGAGTAATGAATTTATTCAAACATAATTGAACATGGCTTTGTGGAAGAAGAAGATTACTCAATCGATATTAGAATCATAGCAAAAGATAATGAGCTCATTCTTCGTGTTAGAGACGATTGTCGTCCATTTAATATTGTGGAAAGATATAGGATGGTCAGCATGGAAGACAAGAACCCTACTAAAACATTGGAATAAGAATGGTCATGAATATGAGTAGTGATGTTAAATACGTCAGCATCATGGGTAGTAATAATCTTATTATCAGAATATAAGAAAACCAAAATGTACAAAAATAGTTTTTTAAACAATTAAACAAAACATAAAATCAAGCACAGTATATAAAAAGCTTAATTCCCATTTAATAAGAAATTAAGCCTTTATGCTTTTTAAAATTTAATTGTTAGATCTAGTCTTTTATAGTGTGTTGCGTCCTGGTTTCCAAGGATTGCTGTTTGAAGGATTATAAGTAGCTCCACAGCTTTTACAAACTCTTATACCAGCAGATAAAGTACCTACCGATTTAGATTGCATAACTCCTCCACAATATACACATCTTAAATTATCACCAACTTTAGTTTGTAATTTATCAACAGAAGAGTTTGAATTTAAAACATCATCTACTTTAGTATTTAGTGCTTCAACTTGATCTAATCCTAAAACATCATCTATCTGCATTGGGTTTTTGAAACCACCACTAACTTTATCTAATTCTTCTTCGCTCATTAATTTTTTATCGTTACTCATAAATAAGCACTCCTTTATTACAATTGTATACGAACAAATTTCATGTAATGGCAATATTTTATTTAAAATTAAGCATAATTTTATGAAAAATACTATAAAGAGATAAAAATATATAAAACTAATATAATAAATGATATATTAAACCAAGGATAAATAGGTGTGCTGGATAGTAAAAAACTTAGATAGTCATTATGGCTTACCTAGTTGACCATTGTATTTGTATAGCAATAGTACAAAAAAACCAGCAAGTTAAATGATTTATTGTCATTGTGATAATAGCAATTATCTTTAACATGTTTGCGGTTAGGAATTAATTCTTCATAGATAAATTATAGAATAATAAAACAATGGCTAATAAAATTTGTGGTGTTTAAATGTTATAATTTTATAAACAAGCAACAACAAAACAATTAACACTTATACATGAATAATTCTTTATATGATTATATAAGTTCAAATATAGTAGATGGTAGATTACCAGATGATTTTTCTTTGTCTGATTTAGACAAAGATAAAGATTTTAGTGTGTATGCGGATGGGGCAAGAGATGGTATATATATCTATCATATGAAACACGAAACCATTGATAATGATGATTA